>DAOSWJ010000011.1:0-25113 GCA_035380005.1 Prolixibacteraceae bacterium
CCCTTATCTTCTGGCAATGTATAATACACAATACGCTCGTCGAACCTTCCGTACCCTCCATAGTATGCCGAATCGGTATTCAATAAAGGCTTAAACTTAAATGGCTCGAATGGGAAACCATAATCGACATACGAATTACTTGGGCTAAAATTGAAAACAAACAGCAAATTTCCTCTCGTAAAAGCCAAAACCTGATCGGCTTTATTCTCCCATATTTTCCATACTTCGGGAATATTTAACAATTCGTGTTCATTAATAATCCGAATCATTTGGGCATCAAAATCACCCAGCCAATGATAACGTAAATCGTTGTTTTGGGCAATGCTCCAGATTCGTCTTGCATGTGCATACGACCAATTATTCCCTTCGCGAGGAAAATCAATCCATTCGGGATGCCCAAATTCGTTGCCCATAAAGTTAAGGTAAGCCCCCGCAGCAGTTGAAGCAGTTAATAATCTTATCATTTTATGCAAGGCCATACCCCGATCAACAATCATATTTGGCTGATCTTTTCGCATACTGAAATACATTTCCTTATCGATCAGCCTAAAAATAATAGTTTTATCACCAACCAGCGCCTGATCGTGGCTTTCGGCATAATTCACAACCTTTTCTTCGTTGCGGTGGGCGGTTAACTGATAAAACATATCACCAACATCCCAATCTTCATCTTTCTTTTCCTTTATTAATTTAATCCAATAGTCGGGCACCCCCATGCTCATACGATAATCAAATCCCAAACCACCATCGTCGATTTTTGCCCCTAAACCGGGTAAGCCGCTCATATCTTCTGCTATTGAAAGTGCATCGGGCTTAAGTTGGTGAATAAGCTTATTGGCCAGTTTGAAATAAACCACGGCATCGTAGTCGAGGTTAGGGCTGAAATAATCGTCGTAACCAGCAAATGCTTTACCTAAACCATGGTCAAGGTAAAGCATACTGGTTACACCATCGAATCGGTAGCCATCGAAATTAAATTCTTCAATCCAATATTTTATATTAGAAAGCAGGAAGTGCAAAACTTCGTTTTTACTGTAATTAAAACAATACGAGTCCCAAGCAGGATGAAGGCCGCGTTCACCATCGTGAAAAAACTGATATTGTGTACCATCGTATCGCCCCAAGCCTTCAACTTCGTTTTTAACAGCATGCGAATGAATTAGATCCATAATTACTGAAATGCCCATATTATGAGCTTCGTCGATCAATTCTTTTAATTCTTCGGGCGTACCGAACCTCGACGATGGAGCAAAAAAGCTCGATACATGATATCCAAAACTACCATAATACGGATGTTCGGGAATTGCCATTAATTGAACAACATTGTAACCTGCCTTTTTAATCTTTGGCAAAATATCTGTTCGAAATTCGTTGTATGTATGTACACGTTCCTCTTCGCCCGACATTCCAATATGGGCTTCATAAATTAAAGGAGCGTGTGAAGAAGGCACAAATTTTCTATGTTTCCATTTATACGAAGTTGGAGGATCCCAAACTTGAGCATTGAAAATTTTTGTATAATCATCTTGTACTACCCTTCGTGCCCATGCCGGTATTCGTTTACCGCTACCACCATGCCAATGAACCGACAATGCATATAGATCGCCATGTTGTAAATCACCAACAGGTAATTCTATTTGCCAATTTCCGTTGCCTTTCGGATTCAATGAATAGGCATCAGTTTCGACCCAATTATTGAACGAACCGATTAGAAAAACCTTTTCGGCATTGGGCAACCACTCACGCAAAACCCACTTTTTTCGCTCTTTATGCAGCCCATAATAAAGATAACCCGAAGCAAAATCGCACAATTCTTGCCCATTTGTTAGGTTATACTCTTTATTTTCGGCCATACTTTTCCACTGGTAAAAAACACTCGAATAAGGTTTTAACCATTCATCAATCTCCAGTATTTTCAGGTCGTTATTGTTCATATCTAGCCATTTATGTTTTTCATTAAATTTTCGAGATCCGATGGCGTATCCACACCCAAATTTACATGCTCGCTAACAGCTGTTTGAATATTAAAACCATTCTCGATCCAGCGCAATTGTTCCAATTTTTCGCATTGCTCAAGTACTCCCGGCTGCAATTTGGTAATTTGCTTCAAAACATTGGCTTTGTAAGCATAAATTCCAAGATGCATAAAAAATCGATGCTGCAAAAGCCAATCATTTGGGTCACAATCGCGAATAAAAGGTATTGCCTGTCGGCTAAAATACAAAGCACGGCCATTGACACCGACAACAGCTTTCACCTTATTAATATCAAATAAAACATTTGTTGTTTTAATTGGCGATATTAAAGTTGCAATTTGTGTTTCAGGATTTTCGAAACAAGCGAGCAAACGAGTAAATTGTTCGGGCTGAACAAAGGGTTCGTCACCTTGTACATTAACTACAATATCGAATTGCATATTTTCTTCTAAAAGCCTTGCTGCTTCAGCACAACGATCGGTACCACTATTGTGCTTGGCATCGGTCATAAGCACCTTTCCGCCAAAATCTTTAACGGTATTGTAAATTCTCTCATCGTCGGTAGCTACTACCACATAATTGAAATGCCCCAAACAACGTTCATAAACATGTTGAACCATCGGCTTACAATTTATTAATGCCAAAGGCTTCCCGGGAAACCTCGAAGAGGCAAAACGCGATGGAATTACTGCTAATGTTTTCATTCGATAATTAATTTTTTATAAGGTCGATTAGCCTGTTCCGCTTAGGCGCAAGAATTTGATTAATACATTTTATAACCTATTTAAATGTGAATATTTTACATGCTCGTTTCATATTGCTGCTAAAGATAAGAAAAAACACCATGTAGCTATTGATAAAACTCACTATCTTTATGACGTGCCAAAGCTTTCACAACATAACGGACTAATCAAGCAAAAAGCAGCCGAACTGGGGTTTTCAGCATGTGGTATCACCAGCGTCAGTCGATTATCTGAACAAGAACAGTTTCTGCGTAATTATCTCGAAAATAACTACAACGGAACCATGAACTACATGGCCAATCATTTCGATATGCGGCTCGACCCTACCCTTCTTGTTCCCGGTGCTCGTTCTGTTATTGTTGTGTTATTGAATTATTTTCCGCCACAAATGCAACACGGTTCGCAAGCCCCAATAGTATCGAAATATGCTTATGGCAACGACTACCATAAAATAATCAAAAATAAGTTAAAACTGCTTTTCGAATACATCAATAGCGAAATTGGTAATTGTTCGGGACGTTACTTTACCGATTCGGCACCGGTACTTGAACGTGTTTGGGCGGTAAAAGCCGGCCTTGGATGGATTGGCAAAAACGGGCTTTTGCTCAACAAAAAGCTGGGATCATTCTTTTTTATTGGCGAACTGATTATCGACATGGAGCTACTACCCGATAAACCATTCGAAAAAGAATACTGCGGAAGTTGCACTCAATGTATCAATGCATGCCCCACTAAAGCCTTTGTTGCACCTTATGTGCTCGACGCCCGAAAATGCATCTCGTATTTAACCATCGAATTAAAAGAAAGCATTCCTGATCAAATTAGTCCACAACTAATGAGAAGGATTTATGGCTGTGATATTTGTCAGGATGTGTGCCCATGGAATAGAAAAGCAAAACCACATAATTTTGAAGAGCTAAATCCAAACCTAGAAATGCTCGATATGAATGTCCAACAATGGCTGCAACTCAGTCAAGAACAATTCGATAAGCTATTTTCAAAATCGGCCATAAAACGAACAGGTTTCAATAAACTAAAGGAAAACATATCGATAGCTTTAAATAACGCCAAAAAACACGAGTTAAAATGAAACGAATACATATAATTATAATAATTCTAACAGTAATTCTGTCAAGCATATTAATTAGAGGGCTAAATATTGATGTAACCCGCGATGCCGCAAAATATGCATATATTGCCAAAGAGATTGTTCAAAATAATCAATGGATCGATTTACAAATCGACAATGAACCCTATGAACAAAAGCCACATCTTACATTCTGGCTTTCGGCCATTTCGTTTTTAATTTTTGGCGTATCCAATTTTGCATTTAAATTTCCTTTGTTACTTTACTCATTAATAGGCTTGTATTTCATTTTTAAACTTGGACAAAGTGCCTACAACAAACAGACCGGTTATTTGGCAGCAGCAATAAGCTCATTCTCGGTTATTTTTCTTTTATACAACCAAGACATTCATACCGATACAGTATTATTTACTAACACAGCATTCGCATTATGGCAACTTTGGGAGTATCTTAAAAAAACTAAAACCAGAAATTTATTAGGAGCAGCTGTTGCCCTTGGTTTGTGCATGCTCACCAAAGGCCCATTTGGCATTTTATTGCCTGTTTTTTCAGTGCTTTCGTACTTAGTAGCTACAAAACAGAGCAAACGCATATTTCACTTTTCGTGGTTGCTTATTGCATTGGTATCTATAATTATTTGCATTCCGGTTTTTTATCAATTATATATAAATTGGAAAGTCGAAGGTTTTAAATTCTTTTTCATAACCAACACATTTGGACGTTTCACTGGTTCGTATCTTGGACAAAACCCCGATCCCACGTTTTATATCCACAATATTCTGTACTTGTTTTTACCATGGTCAATTCTGTTTTTCATAGCACTCTATAAAGGAATTTTACAAATAAAAAACAAAAAATCACTCGCACCTGACTCATTCTTTTTATTTGGTTTTACTCTATTCTTTTTAATCATATCGGCTGCTCAATCAAAATTACCAAATTACTTAATGGCAGCTCTACCCACAATGGCAATAATTACAGCTATTTACTGGGAGCGGTTTGGCAAAACTTCGATAAGAATAAATAAAACACAAAATACAATCAATATAGCACTTATTATTGCAGTAAGTGCCATCAGCTACTTTTTCAATAACAATTTGTATTTCATTAAGCTAATGGTTTTAATGTTGGTAATAACAGTTTTTATTTTTGCAAGTCGAAAAATCGATAAAAACTACAAAACAATTGTCAAATCGATGGGGGCTCTCGTTGTAACAGGCTTATGCCTTAACTTTTACATTGTACCCGAATTATTTGGACACCAAGCACAACCTAGGGCAGCGCAATACCTGAATTCGTTGCAAACAAATGAAACTTCCATATACAATTATCCCAAAGAAGAATTAAAACTACTTCGCCACTTATGGGATGGAGTTAGCCCTGTTGACGAAGAAAGATTTGACCAAACACCGCCACGAAAACATTTTTCGCTTAACTATGGACTTAAGTTTTATAGTATCCGGCCGGTTCACCATATTCAAACACCTGGAGAACTGGCTCAGGCACTCTCCCAAACCGATTCATGGATCTTCACTGATAACGATGGAATGCTTGAAATAAACAATTCAATTATTAACATCGATACAATTATTAATTACCAACATTTTAGTTTACGCCATTCGGCAAGGTTTCTGTTTCCACAAAAAAACAAAAACACCTTCGATCAACAATATCTAATGCATATCAAAAAAACGAACAATCAATAAGGAAACTACTGTTTATCAAATTCCTATATACTCTAAAGAAAAAAATATACAATAAATCGATACAAGCCTTGTTATTTTCATAAAATGTTATTATTTTAATCTGCTCAAATTCTAAATGGAAAAGTGATGCTAAAAACCGAACCGATTGAGCAGCTTAATTTCTTAGCATTATTCCCTTCACCGAACACTAGCATATTGTTTCACAACTATATTGACATTATCCTGACAATATTGTCTATAATACTTCTATTGGTCTTATCGATATTGCTACTATACAAACAGACTGCCTTAAAAAGAACAATGGGAAAGATAAATCAGCTAAACAACGACATAAATGAACGCACAAAGAACCTTGAAAAAGCTTTACAGAAGGCTGAAGAATCTAACCGCTTAAAAAGTCTTTTTCTGTCGAATATGAGTCACGAAATTAGAACCCCGTTAAATAGTATTTTGGGCTTCTCTGAATTACTTGCCGAGAACCATGTTCCGGTCAACCAGAAGAAAATGTACGCCGAACAAGTTATCCATAATGGGCAAAATTTATTGAAGCTCATCGACCAGATTTTTCATTTAGCCATATTTGAAACCGGCAAAATCTCGATTAAAAAAGAGACTTTTAAAATAAAGTACCTTTTTAACAAGCTCGAAAATAAAACACAGCAGAAAATCGATCATTCAAAAAAACTAATCAAGCTTTCATTCAACATCGAAAACGAAGACTTTGAAATTTACACTGACAAACTAAAACTAAAACTCATTATCAACAACCTGCTCGATAACGCTCTTAAATTTACATCGAAAGGCATTATTGATGTAAGTTGCTACCGCACCGAAAACGACTATACTTTTCAGATAACCGATTCGGGCTGTGGGCTTAAAGAAGATGAGTACGAAATAATATTTGATCCATTTGCACAAGGTTCCGAAACCATCAGCAAAATTAAAGGCGGATCGGGTTTGGGCTTATCTAACGTTAAAAACTACATTATACTTTTAGGCGGAAAAGTATGGTGTACCAAAAACAATCCAAACGGTTCAATCTTTTATTTTACAATACCTGCCACTACACATAACGAAGCCACAAATAAGAATAACCTTAGTATTTCGTTTTACAAGAATTAAAGAACCTTTTTCTTCTTTAGAATGCTTATATATTAAGTCGGTCAGCAAAAATAATAGCCAACATCAAGCAATTGATTCATTGATCTTTATTAAATTGTGTATTTGAAAGTTCAATTGCAAATCAAAATCCGCATTTTTATTTATGTAGATATTTAGATATTTTTGATTTGACGATTGAAAAATTGAATATACACAAACCTAAAAATCAGCGATGAGATGAAGAAAGCGATTCTTATCATTATTGGAGCTGTTTTGTTTGCATTGGTACTCACCAATTTATTACAAAGCGAAGATTATTATAATCTGAAGCTCGAAAAACTCAAACAAGAACACGCCATTAAGCCAATATCGTCGGTTGATCACTCAAAGTTCGAAATCCTTCAACAAGAATTCGATACTCCGCAGGATGTAACCGAAGCATGTATTAGTTGCCATACCGAACGTCACCGCGAGGTAATGCACTCGTCGCACTGGAACTGGGAACGTATTTCGTACATCGAGGGACGGGGCATCGAAGCATCGGGTAAAAGCAATGTGATCAATAATTTTTGCATTGGTGCACAAAGCAACGAACAAGCATGTGCAAAGTGCCATATTGGCTTTGGAATGAGCAATAACCATTTCGATTTTGAAAATGCCCGAAACGTTGACTGCATGGTTTGTCACGACAATAGCGAAGCCTACATAAAAGGAGCAGCAACAGCCGGATACCCCGATCGTTCGGTCAACCTCAGCCAAGTTGCTCAGCATGTTGGGCAACCTACCAAACACAACTGCGGAAGCTGTCACTTTAACGGCGGCGGCGGCAACAACGTTAAACACGGCGATTTAGAACAAGCCCTGCTTGGCTGCGACAGGAATGTTGACGTTCACATGGCTTCAAATGGAATGGACATGAGCTGTACTGCCTGCCATACAGCCGAAAACCACCAGATGCTTGGTAAACTTTATTCTGTATCGTCAGACAATACACACCGTGCAACCTGCGAACAATGCCACACAAACACGCCTCACTTCGACCCTATAATAAACCGGCACAATGCAAAAGTTTCGTGCCAAGCTTGCCACATACCAGAATATGCAAAAGTTAATGCTACAAAAATGGCATGGTACTGGTCCGAATCTGGTAAATTAAAAGACGGTGAACCATACACTGTTGACGACGAAATGGGCAACCATATCTATACATCAATAAAAGGTTCATTCAAATGGGCAACCAATGCCAAACCCGATTACATGTGGTTCAACGGAACTGCCAACTTATACCTATTAGGCGACACTATTGATGAGCACCCGCTCATTTTGAATAATTTACACGGAAGCCACGACGATGGTGAATCTAAAATAATACCTGTAAAAATTCATGTTGGCGATCAGATTTACGACAAAGTACACAACATTCTAATTCAACCCAAATTACATGGCACCCAAAAGGGAGATAGTGCTTTCTGGATTGATTTTGACTGGCCCAAAGCTGCCGAAGCAGGAATGAAACAAGTTGGCTTGCCCTACAGTGGCGAATATGGATTTGTTGAAACTGTAATGTATTGGCCAGTTAACCACATGGTTGCACCTAAAGATCAGGCTGTTGGCTGTGCCGAATGTCATACCCGTAATAACGATGGTCGCCTGGCTCAACTTTCGGGCTTTTACCTGCCCGGTCGCGATTACAACAAACCGCTCGATTTTGCCGGCATTTTCCTGTTCTTTGCATCGATCGGAGGAGTACTCATACACGCGGCTATTCGAATTCTTGTATCCATTAAGAAAAAACGATACGAAATGAACGTGATCGATTACGAAAATGAGCAACAAATATAAAACCATACCAATATGAAGAAAGTATATATCTATAAAGGATTTGAACGCTTTTGGCATTGGACACAGGCTGCCCTTATCATATTTTTAGCTTTAACCGGCTTCGAAGTACACGGATCGTTCTCCATTTTAGGATTCGAACATGCAGCCCGTTATCATCGTGTTGCTTCGTGGATGCTTATTGTGCTAATTATTTTTGCAATATTTTGGCACTTTGTTACCGGCGAATGGAAACAATATATTCCAACAACTAAAAAGCTTAAAGAACAAATTTTGTTTTATGCATTTGGAATGTTCAAGGGGCAAAAACACCCCACAAAAAAGTCGGGGCTTACCAAGTTGAACCCTTTGCAACGACTTGTTTACCTAGGATTCAAACTTTTTTTAGTGCCGGTAACTGTTATTTCAGGCATTTTGTACATGGTGCACAAAACTGTTGATAAAAACGACACTGTAGTAATCAGCGATATACCTCTCGAGGGAATTGCCTTTTGGCACACATTGGGTGCCTTTCTATTAATGGTTTTTCTTGTTGTTCATGTTTACATGACTACTACCGGCCATACTCCAACATCAAACATACAGGCCATGATAACCGGTTACGAAGAACTTGAGGATGACGATGAAGATACAACATCGGTAACCAAAACAAACAAAATTGATAATAACGAAAAAAAAGGATAGCATTATGAAACCGAAACCGTATATGAACCCATATTTAGCGGGGTTTTTGCTGGGGCTATTGCTGCTGGCAACCATTTACATAACAGGCAGAGGGCTTGGGGCAAGTGGTGCTTTCAAAAGCCTTATTGTTGCCATTACCAACATAATTGCACCCAACCATGCTTCTGAGGCAATTTTTTTCAAAGAATACAACGCTTCGAACCCACAAGGCCCAATGGTAAACTGGCTGGTTTTTGAGGTAATTGGTGTTGTTATTGGTGCTTTTTTTTCGGGCGTATTGGCCAACCGCGTTGGGCTAAAATTCGAAAAAGGGCCTCGTGCCACTAATATGGCACGCATTGTTACTGCAATAATTGGCGGTTTACTTTTTGGATACGGATCACAATTGGGACGTGGTTGTACAAGCGGATCAGCACTTAGCGGAATGGCAGTCATGTCGTTTGGAGGTATTATTACCATGTTTGCCATATTTGGGTCGGGTTACGCACTTGCCTATTTTTTCAGAAAACTTTGGTTAAAATAATTACACTATGGGACCATTAGTACCTTATATCATATCGAACGAGTTTAACCTTATAATTGCCCTACTTATTGGTATTGGCTTTGGTTTTATACTCGAACAAGCCGGTTTTTCATCAACAAAAAAACTGGTAGGCCTTTTCTATGGTTATGATTTTACCGTATTGCGTGTTTTCTTCACTGCTGGCGTTACCGCAATGGTTGGTGTGCTTTTATTCCAACATTACGGGCTAATCGACCTCAACCTTATTTACATAAATCCAACATTTTTAAGGTCGGCCATAGTTGGAGGGCTGGTAATGGGGGCAGGTTTCATTATTGGAGGTTTTTGCCCCGGCACCAGTGTTTGCGCTGCTTCAATCGGGAAGATGGATGCTATGTTGTTTGTTTTGGGATCAATTATAGGCGTTTTTATTTTTGCCGAAACCTACCCATTAATCAGCGATTTTTATCTGGCCGATAATATGGGTGCACCTACCATGTACCAAATGCTGGGCATATCGATGCCTTTGTTTGCCTTTCTGTTAACAGCTGTTGCTATTTTTGCTTTTATTGCTACCTGGCAAATTGAAAAGAAAGTTCGCAAAGTGAACGAAAAAACATCGCCCAAATGGATCTCGCGTTACGCTTTTGCTTCGGCAATTCCTTTTGTAATAGTAGCAGTAGTATCATTTTTACCTGGCAAACAAGAGATTATCGAAAACAGGATAGCAGAGGCCAAAAGGCAACAAAAATGTGTATTTCACGAAATTGATCCCGATCGTTTGGCCGATGAGATTGTTCATCATTATTACCAGCTTAATGTTATCGATGTTCGTACACCCGAAGAGTTTGAAGCATTTCACCTGCCAATGGCCATAAATATTCCGTTGAGCGAAATTACCGACCGCAAATGGGAAGACCTGTTTAAACAAAAAATAAAAACCAATGTTTTTTATGCCGACGGCGACACCATTGTTCGTATGGCTTGTTTAAAAGCAAACTTCGTGGGCGATTCGAAAAATAAAATACTAAACGTTTCGGCTCTCGATTTCAAACAAATGTTTTTCGATATAACACCTCCCGATTTTGAAGTGGCTTCGAAAAAAGAAATTAACGAATACAATTTCAGGAGCGAAGCTGCCATTAATATGCTTCAATTAACCGAAGCACTTAAAAATATTGGAAAACCGGTGACCAAAACAATTGTACCAGCAGCCGGCGGTTGCAGTTAAAATATATAAAGAAAAAGCCGTTAGGAATTATCCCAACGGCTTTTTTAATTTACAATATTATCGAATATTATATAAACTTATAAACGCAAGTATGTTTGTACTTTTCGCCCGGACGTAAAACAGCATTTGGGAAATGCTCAATATTTGGCGAGTTCGGGAATATTTGCGTTTCGAGGGCTACACCACCAAACTTAACAATTCCTTTTTGTCCTTTACCGATAGTCGTTCCATCGAAATGGTTGCCGGTATATATTTGCACACCGGGCTGATCGGTATAAACTTCCATTACCCTACCCGACTCAGGGTCGCGTAAACGGGCTGCTAAAACTACGCTATTCCCGCCATTGTCGATAACGAAATTATGGTCAATACCTCCGCCTCCTAGTTGTAGCTGTTGATTGTTTTCATGTACTGCCTTGCCAATAGTTTTTACCGATGTAAAATCCATTGGAGTGCCTGCCACATCGGCAATCTCGCCGCCACAAGTTCCCAATTCGGGATCGATTGTTGTATAACGCGATGCCATTAATTGCAGCTCGTGATCACAAACATCGCCATTGCCTGCACCTTTAAGGTTGAAATATGGGTGACTGGTAAGGTTGATAATAGTTGGCTTCGAAGTTTCGGCCTCGTATTCAATAACAAACTGATTATCGGCAGTTAAACTATAAACTACATTAACGTTCAATTCACCAGGATATTTCTGATCGCCATCGGTACTCGTCAAGGTAAGTTTATAGGCAGCAACTGAACCTTCTTTGCTTGTAGGTTCAACATTCCAAACCTTATTATGAAAACCATCGAAACCACCATGCAAATGATTGGGACCATTATTCACATCGAGCTGATATTGAACACCATCGAGAGCAAACTGGCCTTTAGAAACCCTGTTTGCAAAACGGCCGCAAAGTGCACCAAAGTACAAATCGCCAACTACCGATTCTTCAATAGTATCGTAACCAATAACCACATCTGCAATTTCACCTTTGGGCGAAGGAGCTTTAATTGACACCAACCGTCCTCCATGAGCGGTAAAAGTTACTTCAACACCATTGTTGTTCTTTAAAGTAAAACTATCTGTTGCTTTCATTCTTTATATTTTAAGGAAAAAGTCAGTAGTCAATAGTTTATCTACCGACTGCTGACCAATGACTATTGTCTATTGACTATTAATAATTGACTATCGAATTTTTGAACCCTTTTGAGCAAAGAAAATCAGATAAGCATAATAAACAAACAAACATGAAATTGCAATGATCACCGAAGCTGTAGCTGTTTGAATTGCACCCATAACAGGCATCAAAATAGCAGCACCAATTACCGATGTAGCAATAACACCCGATGCCACTTTAGCATGCGGACCCAAATCTTCCAAAGCCAGGTTGTAAATAGTTGGCCACATAATTGAGTGGAACAAACCTGTACCAAGGAACAACCACAAAGCAACGGTATTTGCACTTCCGCCAATAATTAACGAACCGGCAACAAACACAGCACCACCAATGGCACAGAGGGTAAGAATTTGGCGGGCCGAGAATTTTTGAAGCACAAAAATACCTATCAAACGACCAACCATTAAACCGCCCCAATAGTATTTCAACAAATCGATTCGGTTTTGCGAGGTAAAATCGAAACCTAATTTCTCGGTATAATCGGCAAAAAAGCTGGGGATACCAATTTCGATACCCATATAAAAGAAAATGGCCAACGATCCCAACCAAACATGGGTGTATTTAAATGCACTTGCCTTGTATTTTTTGGGCTTAACAGCTTGATCTTTATCATCTTCCTTTATTTCGGGAAGTTTCAAAAAGAACATAATGCCAAGAATAACAACTGTAATAACACCAATCAAACCAAACGGAAACTGAACAGCTTTCGGATCGCTGGTATCGTTTACAATCAACATCGAAACAAATATTGGAGCAATAACTGTTGCCACCGAGTTCAAAGCATTTGTCAATGTTAAACGGCTTGCCGCAGTTTCGGGTGCGCCCAAAGCATTAACATAAGGGTTTGCTGCAACTTGTAGCAACACAACGCCAATAGCAAAAACAGCCACAGCAGCTAAAAACGGAATATAACCCAAAGCTACCATTGGAATGCACAAGAAAAAACCAAGAGCAACAAGCGCCAAGCCCGACAACACACCGTTTTTGTAACCAATACGGTTAATGAGAAAACCAACCGGAACAGATAGAATATAAGCTCCGTAAAAGAATGAGTTGGGCAACTGTTTTTCAACATCGTTTAATCTGAAAGCATCTTTCAGGAAATCGATCATTGAATTGTTCATGGTTGTAATGAAGCCGAACAAGAAGAACAGCGATGCCATTACAATCAACGGAAATAAGTATTTGTTTTTACTCATAATAAATGGTTTAACTAGTTATTTTATTGATATTTATTTATTATAACTCAAGCATTATCGAACCTTCTTTTCTGATAAAGAGTTTGTGGCAGCTTCCTTGGCCATAAACATGTTCAAGTGTTTTGGTATAGGTATCAACCAACTCTTGCGGTACAAAAGCCTGTATGGTTCCGCCAAAACCTCCACCATGAACACGCCATGCACCTTTACCTTTCAATATCATTTCGCTTAAAGCCAATGCCAACGAAACAACCTGCTCGTGTTTATGCACCACATCGAAAATATTTTGGTTGTACATGTACGAACTGTAACCCGACTCAACAACCATCTTCAGGAATGCTTCAAAATTACCATTTTCGAGCGCAGCAACCTGATCGGCCACCCTTTGGTTATCGCCTTGAAAATGGTAAGCACGCAAAATTGCACGGTCGCCGGTAACTTTACGTATCTCGGGAATTTTTTCAACAATTTGCTCAAGGCTAACCTCGCGTAGAACTTTTGCGCCCAACACATTGGCAACTGCTTTCATTTCGGTAGGCAACGAGGCATATTCTTCCTGCGATGCAGCATCGTCGTGACCACCACCAACATCGGTTATCACCAAAGCATAGCCGGTAGCAACAAAATCGAAATCAACTTCTTTTACAACGGGGTTTGCAGGATCTTTAAAATCGATGGTAATTAGGCCACCTACCGAACATGCTGTTTGGTCCATTAGCCCACATGGTTTTCCAAAATAATTATTTTCGGACCACTGACCAACAATTGCATTCTCAACAGCACTCATTTTACCATTGTTGAACAAGTTGTTGATAATTGCACCAATCAAAACTTCAAACGAAGCCGACGAGCTTAAACCCGATCCTTTAGGAACATTGCTGTGGTTGCACATATCGAAACCACCTACCTCATAACCCAATTCTTTAAAACGGGCAACAATGCCCCTCACAATTGCTTCCGAAGTATATTGTTCTTCTTTACGGGGAGTAAGGTCAGTTATATCAACTTCGAAAGCTGGATAGCCTATTGATTTTACCCTTATAATGTTGCTGTTATTTTTACCTGCAACAGCAATGTTATCGAGATTTACCGCACCGGCCAGTACCCTGCCATAATTATGGTCGGTGTGGTTACCCCCAATTTCGGTACGTCCGGGCGAACTAAAAAGAGCTACTTCGCTTGTTTTGTAAGTCGATTTAAACTCATCCATCAAATCGGCATAACGCTTGGCCTGTGCAGCTAACACCGCCGAATCGGTTCCGTATAAACACTCGAAAACAGGATTTTGCCCATTATTGATTTTTTTGATTAAAGTTTGAATTTCTGACATTTTGTTATTTTTTATAGTTAGTACATTATTATTCTACCCTAAAAATTTGATTGCTGAAGTTTGCATGATCTTTTTTCTTAAAACGATAAAAGTATGCTCCCCTTTTCGACTCAGTAGTATCTTTCTCGCTCAATTGCTCCAACAATTTGAGCGACAATACTTTTTTACGAAAATTGCCGGGATCGAATTCTTTCTGGAAAATGGCATTGTACAATTTGCGGAGTTGTAATAGCGTAAATTTTTCGGGCAAAAGATGCTCGCCAATTAAATTGTAGCTTGCCTTCATCCTAAGCTTTTCGAGTGCTTTCTCGACCATAGTATCGTGATCGAAAATTAAGCCAGGCTTTTTATTATAAGGTACCCATTGGGCACTGTGCTGCTCAATCAGTTTTTGGTTCTGCTCATCAATGGTCATTAAAGCATAATAAGCAATGCTTATCACTCGCCCGCCAGGGTCGCGTCCTACTTCTGAAAACACATCGACCTGCTCGAGGTAAATATCGTTCAAACCCGATATCAGCTTTAGCACCCTTCGGGCAGCATCGGTAACCGATTCGTCGGGATTTACCCAGCCACCCAACAACGAAAGTTTTCCTTTACAGGGCTCAATCCACCGTTTGAAAACCAACAGTTTAAGCTCATCATTTTCGTAACCAAAAATGATACAATCAACCGATACTAGTTGTGCTATATGCTGATACATTTGCTTTCAATATTAATTGAAAACAAATTTAAAAGTATTTTTTACTTTTAAAATAAAAATGCAAATGAATTTTAGGTAGTATGTTGAAGAGCATAAAATGAAATGTGCCCGGGCTCGATAAACACAAACCGAACCCGGACTTCAAATTACATGCCCATATCTTCCATATCCATCATTCCATCTTGGTTGGAATTGGCTGCACCGTTCTGCTTTTTGTAGTTATTTATTTTGTACGATAAGGTAATTGCAAAAACTGGCGATTTCATATCGAAGCTCCTTTTTGAATAGAAATCGGGGCCACTCGATTCGAAACCGAATTTTGCAGTATTGAACAAATCGCGCGCCGAAAGAGTTACATTCAGCTTGTTATCAAACAAATCCTGACGAACTGCTAAGTTGGTAAACATGAAACCTTGTCGGCGCCCCTGTGCCCCAACTGTTGGGCTGTTGTACATTACATCGAACTGCACCTTGGTCGTTTTGCTCAAAGTAAAAATGTTGTTCAACCTCGAGTTCCAATTGAAGCTGGGCTCGGCACTTATCGATGTTCCAAATATTTCGCCTTCTATTTGATAATGATAGGCATTCCCCATCAGATTAAGCATCCACCATTTTGCAGGGTTAGTATTCAGCATTAACTCAAGCCCTGTTGAGTAATCGGCACCAATATTGGCAATGGTTTGAATCATCACATTTTCGCTGTAAACACTGCGCAAGCGTTCAATTTTGTTATTGGTTTTACGGTGATACACTTCGGCCGAAACAAAACCTTTACCTAACTGTTTTTGGTATCCAAGCTCGTATGAATCGATGTATTCGGGTTCAATATCGGGGTTACCTGTTCTAATATTATAAGCATCTTCGTAAGTAATAAATGGCTCAAGGTAGTGCCCTCGCGGACGGTTAATGCGGCGGGTATAGCTTGCAATAAGCTGCTGATTGGAAGGCAATTGGAACGACAAATGGGTTGTTGGAAAAAGATCTAAACGGTTAATGGTACTTGGCTCGTCGGCTTTGCTGTATTCAAGCGAACGGTTGGTATATTCGGCCCGCAATCCTAACTGAAACCCAACAATGGGGCCACTATTGCTGTAGGTTGAATAAAGCGAATGAATATCGCGTTTGAAATTGGTTTCGGAATAGTATTCCGATTCGGGCGAAGGCTCGTATGATTCTATTGTATTGTACCAATATACGTCGTTCCACTCCAAATCGCGATCGATACGTGCCTGATAACCTGCCTCCAACTTGTTGCGTTTGTTAAACGGATGGATATAATCGGCCTTGAACCTGAATTGATGACCCGATCCGGCTTCCCAACTTTGTTGACCCCTGAATAATACATTATCGCCGTTAAACTGATTGTAAAGCGAATAATCATCGCCTGTACCTGTTTCGTAATATGCAAAAGCAGTAAACTCGCGCCCGGCTTCATCAAATGTTTTCTTATAATCGAGGCCAAACGAAAGTTCTTCGCCCTTGCCTTCGCCTAAGGTTTCGGTAATCGACAGCTCGTTAAACCCCGATGTTGAAAACTCTTGAAAGTTTGACACGCCTTCGTTATAACGATTGCGACCATTAACCCCAACGTTAAATGTTAAGGTGTTGTAATCGTCGAAAAAATAATCGAAACCGGTTTTAAGCGACCAACCTTTAAAGCCACGAATATTGTCTCCATCCGATTGTGTTGTAATTGTGTCGGCAGTAGCATAGGTTTTATTTAAGCTTGAATATTCACCGTTTCGCATTCTGTCGGACAAGTTACCGCTCACAAAAAAGTTCACTTTCTCGCGTTTAAAATTAAGGAGGAAATCGCCCGAAAGCGATCCGTTTGTATCGCCCGAAGCATTTACTATACCGCTTACGCCTGTAATTTTACTCTTTTTTGTGTTAATATTGATTATACCTGCATTACCATCGGGGTCGTACTTGGCCGAGGGGTTGGTAATAATTTCGATATTACGGATTGTACTTGCAGGAATCTGCTCCAAAGCATCGGCTGCATCGAACGGTGTTGGCCTTCCATCAATAAGAACGGTAAAGCTTGAACTGCCCCTCATCGAAACATTTCCTTCGATATCGACAACCACCGAAGGCGTATTGGCTAAAATATCGACAGCAGTACCGTTGGCAGCTGTTGGAAACTGCGATGGATCGATCACTTTCTTGTCAATTTCGTATACGATGGGCCGATCTTGTGCAACAACAGTAACTTCATCGATATTCTCGGCAGCCGGCATCAGTTCAATCACACCAATATCGATGTGCTGATTATTGCGGCTAACTTCTATTTCGGCTTTAAAAGTGTGTTCATAGCCAATAAACTTTGCATCGGCGTAGTATTTTCCAGGCTTAATGCCAGTAATCACAAAACTACCATCGGGACCGGCACTTGCGCCACTAATTAACGACGAATCGGCACTCGAAAAAATTGCAATATTGGCATACTCGAGCGGAACATTACTCCCCGACTCTACTATTTTTCCTTTCAACGAACCTTGTACCGGTGCTGTGTTGTCACTTGTATTATAAACCGCCGATGGCTGAGCAAAAGCACTTATTCCTAAAACTAAAACCAAAAATGTTAATATATTCCTTCTCATACTATTTTATATAAATTCTGATCAAACTAACAAACGACCTTATTGACCACAAACGAGGATAAATGTTTAATGTCGGAATATAGAAAAAGACCTTTTTAACTTATTTTTAACATTTATAGCTTTATCCAAAAAAAAATGGGCACTGCAAACAGCAATGCCCATATACATTATATTATAAGTTGTATATTAAGCCTTTTCGAGCTTCAAAGTTTCTGAAACACGGTCGCAAACTTCGGTAGGTCCAAAATATTGAATTGGCCCTGGGTAAACAAAGTCGGTTTTCACAGCCCACTCATCGCGTTTCGAAGCAAAATACGAGAAAGGTTTACCATCGAGTTCAACCAAAGCTTTTTGGATAACAGGTTTCATGTGGCCGTGACGACGTTCCATGTTCATCATCATGGTAATGGGCACACCGCCGGCAATCCATTGGTCGGCCGGAGCTGTTGTGTTCCTTACCGACGACATGTAGCCTGTTTTGCCACTTGCAATCAAAGCCGAAGCGTTGAAACCAAGTGAATAGCAATAATCGGCATCGAAATTCGAAGGAGCAGCACAACGACCTTCGTATCCGAAGAAGTGGTTTTGTGCACCAAATTTACCGTTGAATTTGTTTTCCAATTTTCTTTCAGCCAATTCGGCTTCAACCATTTCAATTAAAAGCTTCTCGGTTTCGATTTTCGAAACTTGCACGTTTCCGTGCGGATCGCGGTCGAGTGTTAATTGATTGGCAATACCTTCGGGCAACGAGCGGAAAACCACCGACGATGCTGAAGAAAGCTTTTCGGCGACCCAATCGACACGGTGCGATTTTTTTACATGCGAGAAAGCTTGCGCTGTATGAGTACCTTCGGCCAAAAGCTCGTTCAATTCCGAAATTAATGTTTTCATTTCGGGAATGAATTCGATCAAACCTTCGGGAATAAGTGCAACGCCAAAGTTTTCGCCGTT
Source organism: Prolixibacteraceae bacterium (assembly GCA_035380005.1). Lineage (GTDB taxonomy): Bacteria > Bacteroidota > Bacteroidia > Bacteroidales > Prolixibacteraceae > Roseimarinus. Next base: position 18,828 of record DAOSWJ010000011.1, read on the forward strand.
CTCGGCACGTTTGGCAATTACATCGGCAATACCATCAACAATTTCGCCCAAAGTTTGCTCTTTTGCAGCTACTTCTTCCGAAATTAGACAGATGTTAGGTTGGGTTTGCAAAGCACATTCCAAAGCAATGTGCGAAGCCGAACGCCCCATCAATTTAATGAAGTGCCAATATTTTTTTGCCGAATTGGCATCGCGCATAATGTTGCCAATCAATTCGGAATAAACTTTACAAGCAGTATCGAAACCAAACGAAGTTTCAATCATTTCGTTTTTAAGGTCGCCATCGATGGTTTTTGGGCATCCAACCACTTGAACACCGGCATTGATTTTGGCATAATATTCGGCCAAAACACAAGCATTTGTATTTGAGTCGTCGCCACCAATTACTACCACAGCGTTAATACCAAGTTGTTTGCAATTTTCGAGGCCTTGATCGAACTGACCTTCTTCCTCGAGCTTTGTACGACCCGATCCAATAATATCAAAACCACCGGTATTACGGTACTCATCAATAATATCGGAAGTTAATTCAACCACATTATTTTTGATAAAACCATCGGGGCCGCCAAGGAAACCATAAAGTTTATTTTCGGGATTGAGGCTTTTTAAACCATCGAACAAACCCGAAATTACGTTGTGACCACCAGGAGCCTGACCACCCGAAAGAATTACGCCCACGTTGATAACCGGAGCCGATAATTTTTCGCTGCTTGCTTCAAAGGTAATCATTGGCAAACCGTAAGTATTAGGAAACAATTCTTTAATTGCGTCCTGATCGGCAACCGACTGAGTTGCTTTACCTTCTACTGCTTTCACATTGCCTTTTAAAGCCTTTGGTAATTTGGGCTGATATTTTGCCCTCTCTTTTTGTAATGCACTAATAGCCATTGACTTGAGATTTTATTTGTAGTTTAAATTTTAAAAATAATTCTAATTAACACTTTCAAAAAAACAGTAAGATGTTTTTTCCAAAATCGAACGAAAATAACTGAAAAATATGATTATCAGCATCTTTTACACCATAAACTAATAAAGCGAACAAGAAAATTTAATCATTTTTTAGCATTCGTTTCTGCAAAAAGAGAAATAACGAACTCGAAATTCTAAATCGTTTTGTAATAAATTCATTGAATTGTTAAAACCTTATTTAAATTGCCCCCTCTTATCACAAACCCAAACCATACAAGTGCGATAAACTTGCAGGCTGAGTAACTAGCACAAAAAAAGCAGCAACCGGTTTTCGTTTCCAATTGCTGCTTTAATCAATGTACCCTATTCAATTTAAAATCATTTCGACTTTACCGGTAGCTTTTGTTTGCTCAACCTTGTACGATCGGGCAAAGTTCAGAATATTTTCAATACATTTCTCCGGGGCTTTATACCTTTCATCCATCTCGACATAACTCATTGTTGTGTAATCGATTTGGCCGGGATTTTTATAATTATTGAAAAAAAGTTTTAAAGTAAAAAAATTCATCATAGGCAATTAATTCTTTAGTTATAACATCATAACGTGCCTATGATGAATTTATTTTACAAGCAATGTATTTTTTTAATCTTTTGTAAGAATTAATCCTTTACTGGTAATTATTTTCCGCAAATTAATTAGCGCATAACGCATACGTCCCAAAGCAGTGTTGATACTAACGCCGGTTTGATCGGCAATTTCTTTAAAACTAAGTCCCAAATAGTGCCTCATTAATACAACTTGCCGCTGATCGTCGGGTAATTCTTCAACCAAAACACGAACTTCGCTTAAAATTTGCTCATTAATTATCAAATCTTCAATGTTATCGTCGGAGAATTTGCTCGAATTGAACAGATCAATTTCGGTGCCGTCGTTCGATAATGTATTTAGATTTTTCTCCTTCCTGTAATGGTCAATGATGAGGTTATGAGCGATACGCATCACCCACGACACAAATTTACCATTGTCGGTATATTTACCCATATTTAACGACCGGACAACCTTTATAAAGGTATCCTGAAAAATATCTTCTGCTAAATGATGGTTTTTTACCGTAATCATTATGTACGTAAAAACCTTGTCCTTATAACGATTAATGAGAATTTCGAGTGATGGGAAATCACCATTTATATACGATTGAACCAACTCATTATCGCTCAGCTTAATTCTGTCGATCATTACCTTCTATTTTGAGATTAATAAGGTAGAGTTGTTTCTATAAAGTATCTCCTATCGGTTTAAATGGTGAAACAAAATATTAACTTTGCTCCAAAAATAAGTAAATTTTATTTACGTGCAAACAATTTAGTAATAAATGTCAGGTTCAGTCAATTTTTCGGAAAACATACATATAAAAGGAGCCCGTCTCCATAATTTAAAAAACATTGAATTGGTTATACCCCGCAACAAGCTAGTTGTAATTACCGGGGTATCGGGTTCGGGCAAGTCAACACTGGCTTTCGATACACTTTATGCCGAAGGGCAAAGGCGTTATGTCGAAAGCTTATCGTCGTACGCTCGCCAGTTTTTGGGGCGCATCAATAAACCCGAAGTTGATTTCATTAAAGGGATACCGCCTGCAATTGCAATAGAACAAAAGGTAAATACCCGAAACCCACGTTCAACGGTTGGCACATCGACCGAAATTTACGACTACCTGAAGCTTCTTTTTGCCCGCGTTGGCAAAACCATATCGCCTGTTTCGGGTCGCGAAATCAAGAAGCACGATGTAAGCGATGTTGTTGACTTTGTGTTATCGTACCCCGAAGGCACCCGCGTGCTCATACTCACGCCTTTCCATGTTCATCACGGGCGCAAGATTGAAGAAGAAATCGGGCTGCTTTTTCAACAAGGCTTTACCCGTATCGAGTTAAATAGCAAGGTTTTACGCATCGATTCGGCCGAAACCCTTGAAAAAATTCACGGCAAGAACGATCAAATCAACCTAATGATTGACCGCATTACGGTAAGCACCGACGATGATACGCTCAGCCGCCTTGCCGATTCAATACAAACGGCTTTTAACGAAGGGCACAGCACCTGTATTGTGAAAATATTTTCGGAAGAAAATGTTATCAGCGAAACCTTTTCGAACCGTTTTGAACTCGACGGGATGGTATTTGAAGAGCCCACACCCGATATGTTCAGCTTTAACAACCCTATTGGAGCGTGTCCGCGTTGCGAAGGATACGGGAAAGTAATAGGCATCGACCCCGATTTGGTAATCCCCAACAAAACCCTTTCGATATACGATGAAGCCATTGTATGCTGGAAAGGCGAAAAAATGTCGGAATGGAAAAACCGGCTGATCGAAACTGCCCATCGTTTCGATTTTCCCATACACAGGCCTTATTACGAATTGAGCGATGCCCAAAAAGAACTGATTTGGACCGGTAATGAATATTTCAGCGGCCTCGATCGGTTTTTTCAGATGCTCGAAGAAAACACCTACAAAATACAATACCGTGTTATGCTGGCGCGATACAGGGGAAAAACCACCTGCCCCGATTGTAAAGGCTCGCGTCTGAAGAAAGAAGCCGGCTACGTAAAAGTTGAAGGTCACTCGTTGCAAGAATTGGTTTTATTGCCCGTATCAAAACTACGGGTGCTTTTCGAACAACTTCAACTTGATGAACACGATCAGAAAATTGCAACCCGTTTATTGAAAGAAATCAATGTTCGGCTCGAATTTTTGTGCGATGTAGGGTTGGGCTATCTTACCCTCAACCGCTTATCGAACACACTCTCGGGTGGTGAATCACAGCGCATCAATTTGGCTACATCGTTAGGAAGTGGACTGGTTGGCTCACTATATATTTTAGATGAACCCAGCATTGGCCTCCACTCACGCGACACACACCGGCTGATAAAAGTGTTGTTAAAGCTACGCGATTTAGGCAATACAGTTGTTGTGGTTGAACACGACGAAGAAATTATGCGTGCTGCCGATTTATTGATCGATATTGGCCCTGGTGCCGGAATGCACGGAGGCGAAGTGATTTTTATTGGCGACCAAAAAGCACTTGCCAATGATACACACAGCTTAACAGCTGCCTATTTAAGCAACAGAGAAAAAATTGAACTGCCCCAAAAACGCCGTAAGTGGAACAATTTTATTCAACTTACCGGTGCTCGCGAAAACAACCTCAAAAGCATCGATGTAAAATTCCCGCTTAATGTAATGACAGTAATTACCGGTGTTAGCGGATCGGGCAAATCATCGTTGGTTAAGCAGGTGCTCTACCCTGCACTTGCCAAGCAATTTGGTGCTTATGGCGAACATACCGGCCAACACGACAAAATTAACGGTGATATTCACTTAATACAAGGTATTGAGTTTGTTGACCAAAACCCCATTGGCAAGTCGTCGCGATCGAACCCTGTTACCTACCTGAAAGCTTTTGACGAAATAAGGGCACTGTTTGCCCAACAAAAAATGGCCAAACACATGGGCATGAAGCCATCTCACTTCTCGTTTAACGTTGATGGTGGCCGCTGCGACGAATGCCAGGGCGAAGGCCAAATAAAAGTTGAAATGCAGTTTATGGCCGACATTTACCTTACCTGTGAAAGTTGTGGTGGGAAAAGGTTCAAAGATGACATACTTGAGATAAAATATAAGGAAAAGAACATCTACGATGTTTTAGAAATGACTGTAAACCAAGCCATCGATTTTTTTGGACATGGAACAGGAAGTACAGAAAAGAAAATTACTAAACGGTTAAAACCTTTGCAAGATGTAGGTTTGGGGTATGTACACCTCGGGCAATCGTCGAGCACCCTTTCGGGCGGAGAAAGCCAAAGGGTTAAACTGGCTTCGTTTTTGGCAAAAGAAAGCACCGAACCTACATTATTCATTTTCGACGAACCAACTACGGGGCTCCACTTTCACGATATCAAAACTTTGCTAAAGTCGTTTAATGCACTGATTGATCGCGGACACTCCATTTTAATTGTTGAACACAACATGGAAGTAATCAAATCGGCCGATTGTATAATCGACCTAGGACCTGAAGGAGGCGAAACAGGCGGAAACCTTGTTGCAGTTGGAACGCCCGAAGAAGTGGCAAAAATCGAAACATCGTACACCGGTAGGTTTTTGTTGGAAAAGATTTAATAGTTTTTAAACAGTACATTTGAAATACTTTTTTGTATTTATTGGCACAAATAATTACAAAACAACAAGACCTATTCACCATTTCATATAACTATTGGTGAATACAATCACCAAAAGTTATTATCTTTGTGAGAAAAACAATGTATCCGAGGCTCTTAAAAAACAAAATAGAAAGTCGTATTGACAAAGGTAAAGCGATAATTATAATTGGCCCGCGACAAGTTGGGAAAACAACTCTTATTGAATCTATCCTTGAATCAAAAGATTATTTGCTGCTCAATGGTGACGACCCAAAACAACGATCATTATTAACCGAACCCAACACAGAACAAATCAGAACAATATTGGGTAATTATAAGTATGTTTTTATAGATGAAGCACAAAGAATTAACGGGATCGGGCTTACGATGAAGATTATTACCGACAGGTTTAAAAACGTTCAATTGTTCGCCAGTGGCTCTTCTTCTTTCGATTTATCGAATAAAATCAACGAAACATTGACCGGCAGAAAATGGGAATACCAGCTGTATCCAATCTCTTGGGAAGAATACGAAAATCACCATGGATACTTATTCTCCGAACAGAATTTAGAAAACAGGTTACTTTATGGGTTTTATCCGGATGTTTTAAATAATGTGGGTGATGAAATCACCATTTTACGAAATTTAGTGACCAGTTACTTATATAAAGACATCCTTTCATTTGCTGACATAAGAAAACCTGAGGTTCTTGACAAGCTTGTTCAAGCCCTTGCCCTTCAAATTGGCAGCGAAGTTAATTATTCCGAATTAGCTCAAATAGTTAATGCTGACAAAAATACGGTCAGTAAATATATTGACATATTAGAGAAAGGGTATATAATTTTTAAACTAGGAAGTTTTAGTCGAAATGTTAGAAATGAAATTAAAACAAATAAAAAAATATACTTTTACGATAACGGAATAAGGAATATGGTAATAGGAAACTTTAATCCTATTGAATTAAGAACTGATAAAGGTGCTCTTTGGGAGAATTTCCTGATTTCGGAAAGAGTTAAGCAAAATGAATACAAGCAAAGTCTTGCTCACATTTATTTTTGGAGAACCAAACAACAACAAGAAGTAGATTTTGTAGAAGAAAATAACGGTAAAATTTTCGGATTTGAATTTAAATGGCAAAAAAAGAAAAATCAAAAATTACCAAAAACCTTTATAGAATCATAT
>DAOSWJ010000012.1:0-24787 GCA_035380005.1 Prolixibacteraceae bacterium
CAACATTCAATCCGGCAAACCTTGCCGAAGGCTGGGAAATTGTTGACATTGACGGCGAAAAATATTTCAAAGTTAGCCTTACAGGTGGATGGCCAGCGTTAACAATTCCAGAATATACCTTGCCCGAAGGAGTAACCGCATTTAAATGCAGAGCTAAACTCGACCCTGGAACATCGGGCTTCGAAGTTGGTCAAGTGAATACATTCCTTAAAATTGCCACATCGGGCTGGACAGAAATTGAAGCTGCTGGTATTACAAGTACCGCAGAATTTAGCGAATTTGTTGTTCCAATTGAAGACCCAACAATCGGTGATGGTAAAGTTGGAGTTTTCCAAACAGCAGGACAAGAAACTGTAGGTTGGACAACTATTTCGGGCGCCACCTTATACATCAGCAAAGTTGAAGCTGTTTTGGCTCCTACTACTGCTGCTGTTACTTTCATCGTTGACGACTCATCGGGCAAAACATACGATGGCTTTATACTCAAAGGCAGTTGGTTTACTGCAACAGGCGAATACGACAATGCTTGGGACGGTGGCGTTGAACACACTGCTTTTTACGACGATGGCACCCATGGCGATGCTACAGCAGGCGACAATATTTGGTCGGTTACTGTTGATTTAGTTCCTGACGGTGGCGCAAATACATGGGAGTGGGGCTTCAACGATCTTTCTGGTAATTGGATACCTAAAAACAACACTCAATTTACAGTTGTTGACGCCAGCCCTGTTACAACAACTTACGAAATAAAAACAGGTGTTGATGAATTTGCTCAAAATACAATGAAGGTTTATCCTAACCCAACTTCGGGCATCATCAACATTTCAGGTATCGACACTAAAGCTGTTGAAATTTTCAACATGTACGGTGCAAAAGTTCTTTCAGTTGAAGCAAAATCAAATGCTATCGATGTTTCGGGCTTGAGCAATGGTGCTTATTTAGTAAAAGCTATTGCTACTAATGGCGAAATTAAAATTGGCATGTTCAATAAGAAATAAACCAATTACCAATTTGGTATAAGATAAAAAGGGGCTGCTTCATTTGTTTGAGGCAGCCCATTTTTTCATTAATTTATTCAAAATATTTGTATTTAAACTTGGCACTTCTTATAATAAAAAAATGCCGAAACACTCTATATATCAAGTGTTTCGGCATTTTCAAAGTGATCCCAGCGGGATTCGAACCCACATCGTCAGAACCGGAATCTGAAATTCTATCCATTGAACTATGGGACCAGTTTAGCGGCACAAAATTAAAAAACTTAACTTATCTTTTCCAATATAAACAATAAAAGCGACCTTCAATACTTAAAAAAACAGTCAAAATAATTTCAATTCACATCATTTATCACAAATTCAGCATTAATTTTGCCAACTATGAACAAATTGCAAGCCATCGAAACCATGAACAGAATGGGTGAAAAACGCTCCCCTTTCTTCTTCTTGATCGATTACAAAGCACAAAACTGCTTAATAGATACAGCACAAAATGCCTTTCAACAAGGAATACTTTTTAACTTCGAATCACAAAGCAATTATAGCGAAGAACAAAAAATCCTTACAGACATAAAACTAACAAAAAAGAATATCCCTTTCAACACCTATAAAACTGCATACAATCAAATTATTGGCCAACTGAATAAAGGCAATTCGTATTTAGTTAACCTCACTTTTTCAACACCAGTTGAGTGCAACGTAGAACTTGCCCAAATTTTTCATTCAGCAAAGGCACGTTATCGGCTACTTTTTAAAAATTCATTTGTAGTTTTTTCGCCCGAAACTTTCATTAAAATCGAAGATGGAAAAATTAGCACCTACCCGATGAAAGGAACAATTGATGCAAAGTTGCCCAATGCACAAAGCCAAATTCTTAATAACAAAAAAGAAATGGCCGAACATGCAACCATTGTCGATTTATTACGAAACGACCTAAGCAGGGTTGCCAACAATGTAAGTGTTGAACGTTTTCGCTATATTGAAAAAATTGTAGCTTCGGATCAGGAGCTATTGCAGGTAAGCTCCAAAATTACGGGTACTTTACCCTCTAATTACTACAATAAATTGGGCAATATTGTGTTTGATATGTTACCGGCCGGATCGATATCGGGAGCTCCCAAACCCAAAACAATTGAAATTATTAACAATACCGAAAACCACCAACGTGGTTTTTACACTGGTATTGCAGGTTATTTCGACGGCAATAAGCTTAATAGCTGTGTACTGATAAGGTTTATCGAAAACCAAAACGGACAATTATTTTATAAAAGCGGTGGAGGAATCACCACACAAAGCGATGCCAAAACTGAGTATAACGAGTTATTAAAGAAGATTTATGTACCAATTGCTTGAGTCAATACGCATTGAAAATCGGGTGCTGCATAACATCGAACTTCACAATAAGCGCTTCAATATGGCCCGAAAAGCACTTTGGAGGCAAAGTAATTTGATCGACCTGCGTACAATTATCGATATTCCTGAAGAATTAAACAACGAACGCTACAAATGCCGAATTGTCAGCAATAGGCAAACAATCAATTATGAGATCAAGCCCTATGTGCAAAGAAAAGTGGAAACACTGAAAATTGTTATCGACAATAACATTGATTACACTTACAAAACAAGCAACCGCAAAATGCTCGATAAAGCTTTTGAGCAGCGCAATAATTGCGATGACATTATTGTTATTAAAAACAACCTGTTAACCGATGCATGGGCTGCTAATATTGTTCTTTTTAACGGAGAAAAATGGCTTACACCAAAAAAACCGCTATTAAAGGGTACGCAACGCGAATATTTGTTAACAATTGGAAAAATTTACGAGCAAAACATACATCTATCTGATATAAAAAGCTTTGAAACAATTAAATTAATTAATGCAATGATTGATTTCGACAGGGCACCTGCAATTAATGTTGAAAAGGGTGTTTTTTATTAATAAGCCAAAGATAAAATTGGCACAAGTGTTGATAAAAATGCAGCATCAGAAAAAAGAAAAAGCTTATTTTTGAATTATAATTACTATTCGACCATATTATGAATAAAGATTCAATGATTAACGACGACGTGATTTCGACCATTTCAACCGAAGATTACAACTCAATTTGCAACAATGTTTTCGATTACATGACAGGCTTTAACAGCTCCGACAAATCGATCCAACAAAACTATTTACTTAAGCGCGAACACATTAACCGTGTAATTGGTTATTCCGAAGTACTTACACGTAGCCTCGAGCTAGACCCCGATTTGGTTATGGCTGCACAACTGGCTGCATTACTGCACGACATTGGCCGCTTCGAACAATACAAACTTCACCAAACATTCAACGATTCAATATCCTTCGATCATGCCGAAAAGGCAGTTGAACTGATTAGCGAAAAAAATTGGCTTATCAGATTACCTGACAATGTTCAACAAATGATTATTAAAGCCATTAAATACCACAACAAAATTAGCGTTCCCAAAATCGAAGACGAACAAAGTACTTTATTAATTCAAATATTGCGCGATGCCGACAAAATCGATATTCTCGACATAGCAATCAAAGAATTTTCGCTCCCTTTATTAGTTCAAAACCAATCATTTGCACTCGATCTTGAGAAAAAACCTTCGTTTTCGAAAAAGGTTGCAAATGCTATTCTTGCTGGTAAAAATGCCGACAAGAAAGATCTCCATACAGTTAACGATTTCAAATTGATGCTGATGAGCTATGTTTTCGACATCAACTTTAAGGCCAGCTTTGCCCTAATCAACAAAAGGCAATATCTGAAACAGCTCTTCGATACCTTACCAAAATCGGACGACATTTTTGAGATTTACCGTAAAACCAAAATTCATGTCGAAAACAAATTGATTTAAAAACACTTATAATGCTAATTTGTCGTTGCAACGAGGTTTCAAAACAAGAACTGAGCACCCTGATAAAAAAACACAGGGGAATAACTCTCGAAAAAATTATTGAAACTACAGGCGCATCAAGCAAATGCGGACGATGTAAGCAATTGCTTAAAAAAAATTTTGAACAAATTAGCGCAAAATATCCTCCCTCTTCGCAACTCAACTTGAATTTTTAATTGCAAGTGGTTTTTTCAAGTAAGGGTTTTTGTTTACTTTAGCTTTATTTCAAAAAAAGCAACTCAATGAATACAAAAAAGATACTAATTAGTAACGATGACGGGATAAATGCTAAGGGTATTTCGGTGTTAATTAAAATTGCACGTGAGTTTGGCCAAGTATTGGTTGTTGCCCCCGATGGTGCCCGTTCGGGAATGTCGAATGCCATAACTGTTGAAACACCCGTGCGGTTAAAGCAGGTTTTAAACGAGAACAACTTACAAAGCTACAGTTGCACCGGCACACCGGTCGATTGTATCAAACTAGCTTTCGACAAACTGCTCGACCAAAAACCCGATCTTATTCTTTCAGGCATTAACCATGGCTCCAACTCATCGGTAAGTGTGCATTATTCAGGCACAATGGGAGCTGCAATTGAAGGTTGTATACACGAAGTTGCTTCTATCGGTTTTTCGCTGTGCGATTATCGCCCCGATGCCGATTTTTCGGAGGCTGAACCTTTTATACGCAAAATAATTGAAAATACACTCAAAAATGGACTGCCAACAGGCACTTGCCTTAACGTAAACATTCCAAAAGGAAAGCCAAACGGCATTGAAGTGTGCCGACAAGGACATGGCCGCTGGGTAGAAGAGTTTGATGAACGAACCGATCCTCAGCGCAGGAAATATTACTGGATAACAGGCTTTTATCAAAACATGGACAATGGTATGACCGACACCGACAATCACTTTTTGGAAACAGGAAAAGTATCGGTTGTTCCAATCAAAATTGACATGACCAATCACGAATTTCTTGAAAAAATGCGATCATGGGAAATGTAAGCCAAAAAAAAGAACCCTTTTTAAACAAAACATCAATAGGATTTATTTTGGGAGTGTTGATTCCTGCTACTGCATTTGTATTGTATTATTACGCTAAATTCAGCGACATAAGCTTTATGGATTATATGGCATCGATGCACCGCTACAAACTACTTTTTAAAGTTATGAGTTTGTGTGTTTTAACCGACTTACCAATCTTTTACCTCTTCCTTCATTTTAAATACATGAAAGGGGCAAGGGGTGTTGTTGCTGCCTGTTTTTTATTTGCCTTTGCTGTAATGGGTTACCGTATATTTAACTAGTTAAGCCATGAAGTACTTTCTGATTGCAGGAGAACCATCGGGCGATATGCATGCTGCCAAATTGATGTGCGAAATTAAAAAAATCGATATTGAAGCCCAATTTGAATTTTTGGGTGGCGATTTAATGCAACAACAGGGAGGTACCATGCACCTGCATTACAAAAAAATGGCTTTTATGGGAATCAGTGCTGTTTTGGCAAACCTACGAACCATAAAAAAGAACTTTTCGATATGTCAAAATGCCCTGCTAAATTTCAATCCACATGTGCTCATATTGATCGATTACCCCGGTTTTAACTTGCGAATGGCAAAATTTGCCAAAAAACACCACATCAAAACAGCTTACTACATTTCGCCAAAAATATGGGCATGGAAAACAAAAAGGGTTAATAAAATAAAAGCATTTGTTGATCAAATGTTTACCATTTTCCCTTTCGAAACTGCCTTTTATCAAAAATTCAAATACAAAGTTAACTATGTAGGCAACCCGGTTTACGACTCAATAACATACGAACTATCACAAAAACACGATAACGATGCATTCTGTAAAAAGAACAAATTATCAACCCAAAAACCAATTGTTGCCCTATTGGCCGGTAGCCGAAACGAAGAAATCAGCCTGTTACTTCCCGAGATGATAAAACAAGCCGAATATTTTCCCAACTACCAGTTTGTAATTGCAGGAGCCCCGGGTCAAAACCACCATTCTTACCAAAAATTAACCAACAATAAAATTCCTGTTATTTTCGATCAAACATACGCTTTGTTGCGATCGAGCAAAGCTGCCATAGTTGCCTCCGGAACAGCCACTCTCGAGACAGCTCTATTAAAAATACCGCAAGTTGTGGTGTATAAAATGGCTATGGGATGGTTTTTAGAAAAGAACCGAAAATTCATATTAAAAACCGATTATTTTTCGTTGGTGAATTTGGTAGCAGAAAAAGAAGTGGTAAGAGAATTATTTCAGAGTCAGGTAAACGAAAAGCTTCTGAAAATTGAACTAGAAAAAATACTGAACAACGATGAATACCGATCGGCAATGCTTAACGAATATAAAAAAATTGCTAAAAAGCTACACAGCGAGGGAGCTGCACAAAAAACGGCACAGGCCTTAAACAAATGGTTAAATAATTAAAATAGCGCTATGTTGAGTTTATTAAAAAAAGAATTGAACAGTTTTTTTGCTTCGTTGAGCGGATATTTGGTTATTGCCATCTTTTTGCTTACCTCAAGCCTGTTCCTTTGGGTCTTCGATGGAAATTACAACATCATCGAATCACAAAATGCATCGCTTAAGGGTTTCTTCGGACTAGCTCCCTGGTTATACCTTTTTTTAATACCTTCAATTACCATGCGAATGTTTGCCGAAGAAAAGCGAACAGGAACCATTGAGCTATTAATCACAAGACCCATAAGCGCATTCCGTATTGTTTGGGCAAAATACCTTGCTGCTTTAATTCTGGTTTTCATATCGATAACCCCTACGCTTTTGTACTTTTATTCGGTTTACCAACTAGGTAACCCTGTTGGCAGCATCGATACCGGAGCAACTTGGGGTTCATACATTGGTTTATTCCTGCTTGCTTCGGGATACATCGGAATTGGACTTTTTGCGTCGGCAATAACTTCAAATCAGGTCGTTTCGTTTTTGTGCGCCATAGCACTTTCATTTTTGGTATTTATTGGCTTCGAATATGTGGCTACTGTTTCGTTACCGCTTTTCCTGGTAAACTTTCTTATCAAGCTGGGTATCAACGAACACTATATTTCACTCAGCCGTGGCGTTATCGACTCGCGCGATGTGAGCTATTTCATTGCCTTATCGTTGCTTTCATTGTTCCTTACAAATTTTATTATACAACCCCGAAGCATTATTAAACGTAAGCTTAAAACAAGAAAAACAGCTATCCTTTTTTTTATAATAATTACCTCAGGCATAATGGTTAACACCCGTTTATTCAGGATTGATTTAACTGCCGAAAAGAGATATACTGTTAGCAAAACAACGAAAGAATTGCTCAACGAACAATCGCAACCACTTAACATTGATATTTTTCTGGCCGGCAAATTACCTTCGGCAATGAAAAGTTTTCAAGAAGCAATTATTGAAAAAGCCGAAGACCTTAATGCCTATTCACCCTTTCGAATATTTTACAACATAGTTGACATTTATGAAATAAACAGCCAAAGCGAACGCAACCAACTTATTAACCAACTTATTGAAGCAGGAATTGAACCTGTGAACTTCGAACACCGCACAACCGAAGGGCTTTCGACACAACAAATTTTTCCGGGAATGATTGTTTCAAACCGTAACGAAAGCGTGGCCATCAACCTACTTAAAAGCAACCCCATGCTTAGTTACGAAGAAAATTTTCAACAATCGACTGAACTTTTAGAGTACGAATTTGCAAGAGCAATACGCTTGTTACAACAAGAGCAATTGCCTACTCTTGCATTCCTCAACAAACCAGGAAATGCCAATAGATATGAAACTGCTGATTTTCGCTATTCTTTAAGCGAAAAATACCATATTATCGATTGCTCAGCAAAAGAACTGTACCAAAACGACTCCATCGAAACATTGGTGATTGCAGCTCCTACCGAAGCATTTACCGAACAAGAAAAGCTTTACATTGACCAGTTCATAATGAACGGAGGAAAGGTATTATGGGCAATCGATCCTGTTGAAGTAAGTATCGACTCGCTTTCGCGCGGTCTTTCAACAATTGCTTTTGAAAAAGGGATTAACCTTCGCGATCAGCTTTTTCGTTACGGAGTGCGCATTAACCCCGATTTGCTGCAAGATGCAGTTTGTCTTCAATATCCAATCAACACAGCACCCAAAGGGCAATCGGCCCGATTTACCCCTGCACCGTTTTACTATGCTCCGTTAGCATTGCCTAACCCCAAACATCCGCTAAGCCGTAATCTCAATAATGTAATGCTTGAGTTCAGCAGTTCGGTCGATTTAGTTGGCGAATCGGAGCACCTCAAGGGAAATATAATTCTTACAACTTCGAACCATAGCCGCAAGGTTAATACTCCGCTTGAAGTTAGCCTCTTAAGTGCAACTAATCCGCCCGACAGCCGCTTATTCAATCAGTCAAATATTCCAATTGGTGTTTTGCTCGAAGGCAAATTCGAATCGGCATTCAACAACAGAATTACCAAACATCTAGGAATTGACAACATTCAGCCACTTAGCCCCGAAAACAAAATGATTGTGATAACCGATGGTGACATAATCAAAAACAAGGTTCGTTACCGTAACGATCAAGCACAAATACAAGCATTAGGGCACGACCAGTATTCGGGACAAACATTTGGCAATCGCGATTTTCTGGTTAATTGTATCGATTACCTTAACGACGATATTGGTTTAATGAACATCCGCTCAAAAGTGGTTAAACTGCGCCTGCTCGATAATGTTAAAATCAGAGACGAAAAAACTAAATGGCAAATAATAAATACAATATTTCCGCTACTGCTTATTATTGCATTAGGAATTATTTATAACATAGTTCGAAAAAATATTTTTTCGAACTAATTCAAAAACCACAAACAAATATCTATTTAAACGGTTAATAATGTATTCATTAAAAATACAAATACACAATTGCGAATGATCAAAAGAACAAACATCAAAAAAGACTTAATTGCAATAAAACCCAAAAAAATTTGCAGTTCACTTTCCATTTTTGCAGCAGCTTTCTTCTTATTTTTTACAATATCAAATTCGGTGCATGCAGTTGAAAACATAAAACACCAAAAACAATCGGTTAAAAAGATTTATGGCACCAATAAAGATGAAATAATAAGGATTCCTCCGCCTGAAAATTTTATACTAAAATCGGGGAAAGAAAATACAACCCGATTCAATGTAAAATACAATAACTTCCCAGCTCAAGCAAAAACGGCATTCAATTATGCCCTCGATATTTGGGCTTCGCTATTACACTCCAACGTTACCATAAATATTTATGCAACATGGGAAGACATTAATGCGGGCGAAGAAAACGGGAACACTTTAGCAGCTGCCGGTGCAACCGATTTTTTTAAAGATCAGGAAGCATTTCCAAACTATGGAGTATATTACAACATTGTTCTTGCTGAAAAATTCAACAATAAAAGCTTGAACGTTGGAAACGACGCCGACATTTACGTTGAATTCGACAGTAAAACCAATTGGTATTTTGGTACCGATGGCGAAACTCCTTCAGGAAAGTACGATATGGTAACCGTTGTTTTACACGAAATATGCCACGGACTTGGATTCTACGGAAGCATGACCATGAATACCAACAACACAGGCTCGTGGGGCTACGGAGCTCCATTTCCTTTTAGCTTCGATCGTTTTGTTTATAACAGCTTAAACCAACAATTAATCGATACCGAAGTATTTGATAACCCATCGGTCAACCTAGGGAAACAATACACCAGCCGTAACTTGTATTTTGCAGGGCCAGTTGTTGTTAGCGAATATGGTGAGAAAGTAGCTTTGTATGCTCCAAACCCGTTTAGCGCCGGCTCCAGTATCGATCATTTAAGCACCTCGTTTAACAGCACCCCACATCGGCTCATGACTCCCGGAATTGGTACTGCATCGTCCATTCATGATCCGGGGCTACTTACAATGGCAATTCTGAATGATATTGGTTGGAGCACAATATCAATCAAACATCAAGCACTTACAAACACCGAAAACGTTCAAGATATCCGGTTCGTATCGGATATAACTAGTGATCCAGGTTTAGAAATCAATGCCCCCGAAGTCGTTTATTCTATCAACAAAAATGAGTTTATTTCATTGCCTTTGCAATACAACCAAACCGATTCAAGTTATTTTGCCGATATAACAATAACCGGCCCAACCGAAATTGACTATTATATTAAAGCTATCGATCAATATCAACGAGATTATTTTTTTCCGAATACAGCACCTAATAAAATGATCAATTTGAATATTGGCCCCGACTCAGTTGCTCCTGTAATTGCTCATATACCCAACAATAACATATACACAACCGATACAGAACTTGATATACAAGCCGAAATTTTGGATTTATATGGAATTGACACTGTTAGTATAGAATATTTTTTAAACAACGATACAATAATCGGCATTGGTCTCGATTTACTCAGCGAAGCCAATTATTACATTAAACTTGCTTTAGACACATTAAACCTTAATCCTGGCGATTTGCTCAACTACAGAATCGTTGCAACCGACAAATCAATACAAGGCAATCAAGGATTTAGCCCCGAAACCGGCTTCTACACTCTGCCGATAACACAAATACCTGAATTTATTACCAGCTACGAAACAACTTACGTATCGGGAGTGAACGAATTTAAGCTCAATGGCTTCGATATAAAAACAGCAAAAGGATTTGAAGATCCTGCACTCCAATCGGAGCACCCTTACGCCAATGGAGGTGAAAATACGTGGCTCGATTTTACCGCAGAACTTATCTTCCCTGTTAAAATTGATGAAAACCACCACTACATTTCGTTCGATGAAATTGCTTTAGTTGAACCGGGCGAAACCGGCAGCAATTATGGCGATGAGGATTTTTACGATTACGTAATTGTTGAAGGATCGACAGACAACGGACTAACCTGGCTCCCGTTTGAAGGTGGCTGGGACTGCCGCCTACACAACGAATGGGCACAGGCTTATAATCAATCGCAATACTTCGACAATTTTGAAGCTTTGTACCAAATGAATCTTTTCCGAAATCATCAAATCGATTTAACTGCATCGGGCGATTTTAAACCCGGCGAAATAATAAAAATAAGATTTAGGCTTCACTCCGACCCTTACGCTGTAGGTTGGGGCTGGGCAATCGACAATCTGAAAATTCAAACAACAGGATTAGCTGCACCTAACATCGAAAAAGCCTCACTAAAAGTGAGCCCCAATCCGGTAAACAACAATGAGTTTAGGATAAATGGATTAAATGATGAAATTGAAATCATTAAGCTTTTCAATACAAATGGAAGATTGATACATCAACAAACTTCAAACATTGATAAAAACAAAATTTCAATACCTGAATTTCGAAATGGCATGTATATTTTATATATTCAAACCCATAAAAAACAATACACAACAAAACTTATTATAAATCAAAATTAAAACACATGAGATCAATAATCACCATATTACTACTTTGTGCATCAACTGGCATTTTCGCACAATTCACTTATTCAGAAAAAGTTACTGATAAATGACCTTATTTATTTGAAGAATTTCATGAAGGCACTATTTATTACAATATCAATAAAGCTTCAAAAGCTTCATTTAATATCGATGTTGCCAATCAACAATTTGTTTATTTCGAAGACGATGAACTGATTAAATCGGTTAACCAAGCATACACAATTGATTCGCTTGTTTTAAAAAACAGCAAATTTATCGTTAGTGAAAAATCTATTTATGAAGTACTCGAAAGCGGTAAAAATATTTTTCTACTTAAAAGAATCCGCATTGATATGAATTCATTAAATGAAAAAAGCGGAGGCTACGGAACCGGTTCATCAACAGATGCTACTACCCGTTTAACTTCAGTTGATGTAGCCAATTATACAAATGTACCATGGAATGTTGTCAAGTTAGAAAAAAATAAAGGAAAGGTTTTTGAACTCATAACCGGTTTTTATTTGTTAAATACGTCTTCAAATAATATTGAAAGACTTTCTCAAAAAAACCTAACAAATGCTTTTCCCCAAAAAGATGTTAAAAAAACAATGAAGAGCAATAATTTGAAACTAAAAAATGAAAACGACATTAGAACGCTATTTATCGAATTGACCAATTAACTCATACTAGTTTTTCAATATCCTACGATAAAGAACTTCGTTATTGGTTTGAGCTTTTAGCAAGTATGCTCCATTTTTCAATTCAGATAGATTAATTTGATGTTTCAATTCACCGTTTGAAGGAATAACAACCAACAACTGACCATTAAAATTATAAACGTATATTGACGCAGGAGTTTTTGTTTCAACAGTAAGCTCATTGCTAAATGGATTTGGAAAAGTTTTAAGTAAATCAGCATTAATAATATCATTAAAACCTACAGCCTTTTCAATATTTATAATAAACTGTTTTTCAAGCGAATTACCCAAAGTATCAACTGCCTCAATAAAAAGAGTGTAATTATCGCGTCTGTTGAAATCAAATTCTTCTATGGTTTTTAAAGTATCGTTTTCGATGTAAAACTTAGGAGCAGCAAAACCATCGCCAATAATTATCGGATTTCCTTTTAGATTATAAGTATAAATATTTTCGGGATATTCATCATCGACATATACTGTCGCAACAAACGAACCGGCAGGTAGTTTTTCGCGCACCGAATTATTACTCAGAATAATATCGATAGGTCCCGGAGCTTTGGGTTTTATTCCCAATACAGCACCTTGGTTTTTAGTAAAATCGTGTGGTCCTGGAGCTAAATTATTAATATTGAAATAACCATTCATGGATCCACTCCAACCCCAATTCAGGTGATAAAGCCCTTGAGCATCGACACCATCAATATTCCACGCATGACCAGCCTCTCCATTATCTCCATCGCCATGATATATAATTGGATAGCCAAGCTTCAGGTTTTCGTTCAGGATTGATTTCCATTCTTCATCATCGTCAGGGCGCGACATATAATAGATCGACTTTGAATAATTAAAGTAATTTTTCAGTGCACCAACTGTCGTTTTGGTATATGCTCCAGAACCATCGGGTCCAAAATCCATATTAACAGTTACTGCAGCATTATAAAGCAAACGTGCATTGTATTCGTTAGCCGAACCCGAAGGCATTGAATCCCAAACATAAGCCTGCTGTTTTTCGAAATCGACTGTTTGTGTTCCATAGGTTTGATGTATATATGATGCCTTTCCTTTGCCTTTTTCAGGATAACCATATATGCTCATGGCCTGTGCCATCGAAACAGCTACGCAACCTACCCAAGTTCGGCCACCGGGGCCATCTTCGTCTTCGGGGCAAAACATGTTCCAATTACGCCCCTGATCCCACCGTACTTTTAAAATAGGTGCCACACTAACTTGGTTAGATGATTTTAAAATCGAACGGCCATCTGTTTCCCATAATGTACTTCGTTTGGCATTAATATCTCTTCCTTTTTCAATTATTGATTTACCTGTATTATCAACCCACCAAGTCAAATGCTCGGGCCATTCGTTTTGTTTTGCGGGCTTCGATTCAAAAGAGTAAGCCAATAAAGGATCGACTTTATCTTCAGCAGATACAATCACAAAACCAGTAGGTTTTAGGCTAATTAAATATGAAAATATTTCGTTATTTGATCTAATTTCATCTATGCTTATAATAGTATAACCATTGGTATGTTGAATGAATTTTTGGGCAAATCCAATCGCTTCATCTTTAGTAACCGACTTAGCGCTAAGCGACACTACAATTGTCAGCAAAAATAATATTGTAAAAAATCTCTTCATTATAATATAATCAGCAATTTTTTCTTTGTTTAGAATAACAAAGTTACAAAATTAGAAGTTCAATTAAAATTCAAACATAGCTTCAATCTACCTATTTAACTATTTTTAAATGTGCTATTTACGATTCGAAAAGTATTTTAAAAATTGTGAACGTTCATACAACGAAGGGTTTGCAATGTTGCCATAACTTAGCATGGCCCTGAATTGATCTATTGATTCAAAATCTTTTTTGGTCATAAAGGCTTCTATATCGTTTAATATTTGCTCTACAACATTTACTCCATTTATATATAAAGTTGAACAAAGCTGAACAACTTGTGCTCCCGCAAGAATTTGCTTAATAGCGCCTTCTCCATTATGAACACCAGTTGATGCTGCTATTTGAACACGGGGTAATTTTCCCTTAATAATACCTGTCCAACGTAAACCACGGTTTAAATCACTCGGCGAGCTCATCACTTCGGCTGAATCGAAACTCAGGTTTTGCAAGTCGAAATCGGGGGTATAGAATTTATTAAAAAGCACCACCGATGATGCACCATGAGCATGTAACTGATCGACAAATCTGACCAAATTGGTGAATGTATCACCTATTTTGATTGCGATTGGAATTTTGACCTTGCGCTTAACCATGCGTAAAATGTCAAAATATTTCTTTTCGTACGATTCAGAAGATATATTTTTATCGACAGGCATTTCGTAAATATTTAATTCTAATGCATCGGCACCTGCATTTTCAATTTCAGCTGCAAAATCGGTCCAATCCGATGCTGTTATGCAGTTTATGCTGGCAATAACTGGAATGCTCACCGCTGCTTTTACCTCCTTCACAAATTCGAGATACTGTTGTACGGTATTCATTTTAGTATAATTACGGATATAATCTTCGGCTTCGGGATAGCTGTAGTTTTGTTCGCTTGATGTAATCATATCACTTACATTCAGCCTAATTTGCTCTTCAAAAAGCGATTTCAAAACAACTGCACCAACACCGGCTTCCTCAAGCTGTTTAATCATTTTAACCGAATTGGTTAACCCTGAACTACCTGCAATAATTGGGTTCTTAAGCGATAAACCCATGTAATTGGTATTCAAATTTGCCATTTTGCTTTGTATAAAATTGTTTAACAATACTCACGATGACCAAATATAGTACTTCCAATCCGAACCATTGTACTACCTTGCTCAACTGCAATTAAATAATCATCGCTCATGCCCATCGATATTTCCTTAAAATACTCATTATCGGCAAAGTAACGATCTTTCAAATCAGTAAAAATATTTTTAAGCAATTGAAATTCGTTGCGAACCTGCTCAATGTTTTCAGTAAATGTTGCCATTCCCATTACTCCGCAAATGCAAATATTTTGCAATTTTTTAAATTCATCGGAACCAAGAATAGCATTTGCTTCGTCTTCTGACAATCCAAATTTTGTTTCTTCTTTGGCAATATGGAATTGCAGCAAACAATTGATAATTCGTCCATTTTTGGCAGCTTCCTTATCGATTGTTTTCAATAATTTAAAACTATCAACTGCATGAATTAATTTTACAAACGGGGCAATGTATTTTACTTTATTGGTTTGCAAGTGGCCAATAAAATGCCACTCAATATCGCTTGGCAAGGTTTCGTATTTTGTGGTAAGCTCCTGCACTTTATTTTCCCCAAAAATACGCACACCGGCATTATATGCTTCTAAAATTGCCTCGTTCGGTTTGGTTTTAGAAACAGCTATTAATTTTACCTTAGCAGGTAGAGTTTTGTTTATACTATTGATATTATCGCTAATCGACATGGTTATTATATTTTCTACAAAACTAAAAAAATGAATGCAAAACAGGAGTGCTATCTTCGAAAATAACACTCCTGTTCAACAATTATCGGTTTAAAAAGTTTCCTTTTAATCGAGTTTATGTATTACCAATCCCGAACGCAATTTAGGTTCAAACCATGTTGTTTTGGGCGGCATAATATTACCGGTATCGGCAATATCAATTAGTTGTTTCATCGACACTGGGTAAAGAGCAAATGCAACAGCCATTTCACCACTATCGACACGTTTTTTTAGTTCGCCCAAACCACGAATACCTCCAACAAAGTCAATTCGCTTGTCGGTTCTAAGATCTTTTATTCCTAAAATTTTATTGAGCACCAAATTCGAAAGAATAGTAACATCGAGAACACCAATTGGATCGTCATCATTGTATCGACCTGCTTTGGCAACTAACTTGTACCATTCGCCACCAATATACATGCTAAAAACATGCAACTGATCGGGTTTATATATATCGGAACCAACTTTTGAAACTTCAAAATCGGCAGATAGCAATTCAATCAACTGCTCTTTTGATAGGCCGTTCAAATCTTTAACAACTCTATTGTAATCAATAATTTGCAATTGATTGTCGGGGAAATGAACTGCCAAAAAGTAATTAAATTCCTCGTTGCCCGAAAAGCTAGGATTCAATTTACGTTTTTCGGCTCCGACCAATGCTGCAGCAGCAGTACGGTGGTGACCGTCGGCAACATAAGTTGCTGGAATTTCATTTTTAAAAATTTCAACAATCCGCTTTATTTTATCAGAATTATCGATTACCCAGAAATGATGTCCGAAACCATCTTCGGCAACAAAATTGTATTCAGGATCGCCTTTAACCACCTCGGCAACAATTGCATCAATTTCGGGGTTTGCAGGGTATGCAAAGAAAACCGGCTCAACATTGGCATTGGTGTTTCGCACATGTTTCATCCGATCTTCTTCTTTATCGGCACGGGTAAGCTCGTGTTTTTTTATTACACCGTTCAGATAATCGTCGACCGAAGCTGCGGCAACCAAACCATATTGTGTACGTCCGTTCATGGTTTGTGCATAAACATAAAGGCATTCGGCAGTATCGTCAACCAACCAGCCATTTTTTTGAAACAGATTAAAATTTTCTACTGCTTTTTGGTAAACAGCTTCGTCGTGCTCATCGGTACCCGAAGGGAACTCAATTTCGGGTTTAATAATGCGGAGTAACGAAAACTCATTTCCTTTTGCCTCAATACGGGCTTCATCGGAATTAAGCACATCGTAAGGCCTTGAAGCTACTTTTTGAGCAATGCTTTTGGGTGGCCTTAACCCTTTGAAAGGTTTAATAATTGCCATTATTTATTTACTTGATATGTTTTATCACCATTGGTAAAAAAATTTACTATTTGTTGTGCAGCAGCCACACCTGCATTCAGGTTAGCCTCGGCAGTTTGAGCGCCCATTTTTTGCGGTGTAAAAAAGTATCTGCCTTTGAAATTTTTCTCGAAAACTTCAATCTGATCGGGAGCTATGTCCGATAAATATTTAACATCGGGACGATAACGCATGAAATTAATCAAATCGTCTTCGTTAACTACTTCTTTACGCGCTGTATTTACTATAATTGCATTGGGCCTTAGATGTTGTAAAACCTGATAGCTTACCGACTTTATGTGTTCGCCCCTTGCCGGCACATGAATTGAAAGAATGTCGCTCATTGCATACAATTCTTCCAGTGAATCGGTAACCTGCAAGCCTTCCGAAATTGCCTGTGCCTTGCTGTAACGGGTATAAACAACTGGGGTCATTCCAAAACCGCGAGCAATGCGTTTCACGTTTCGGGCCACATAGCCATAGCCATGCAAACCAATGTTGCGGCCACGCAATTCGCCACCCGATGTTCCCGAAAACATATTTCGGATTCCATAAAGCGCAAGGCCAATAGCCAATTCGGCCACTGCATTCGAGTTCTGACCAGGAGTATTCATTACAACAATGCCTTTTTCTGAAGCAGCTTTCAGGTCGATATTATCGTAGCCTGCTCCTGCTCTAACCACTATTTTAAGATTTTTAGCGGCATTTATTACTTCGGCATCAACAATATCGCTGCGAACAATTAGCGCATCGACACTTTCAACAGCTTTTAACAAATCACTTTTGGAGCTGTATTTTTCAAGCAGTTCAAACTGATAGTCGGCCTGCTTAATCACCATTGTAATTTGGTTGATGGCCTTTTCCGAAAAGGGCTTTTCAGTTGCATTCAATACTTTAATCATTGCTCGTAAGGTTTTATAAAGAAAATGCAGAACTTGAAATCCTGCATTTTCTTTCAATTATTGATTCGATTCGAATTCTTTCATCGCATCGACGAGCACCTGAACACTCTCCTTTGGAAGCGCATTATAGGTTGAAGCCCTGAAACCACCTACCGAACGGTGTCCCTTAATACCTACAATCCCTTTTGAGGTAGCCAGTTTAAGGAAATCGGCTTCGAGTGCTTCGTTACCTTCAGTCATTACAAAGCAAATGTTCATAACCGAACGGTCTTCAATTGCAGGTACAACTGCTTTGAAAAGCTTGTTACGGTCGAGCTCATCGTATAATATTTTTGCTTTTTCGATATTTTTTTGTTGCATAGCTGCAATACCACCTTGAGCTTTGTACCATTTCAGAGTTTGCAAAGCCGAGAAGATTGCAATACAAGGTGGCGTATTAAACATTGAACCGCCATCGATGTGAGTTTGATAATTAAGCATGGTTGGAATTGTTCTGTCAACTTTCCCAAGCGCTTCTTTTTTAACAATTACTAAAGCAACACCAGCTGGGGCAAGGTTCTTTTGTGCACCGGCATAAATCAAATCGTACTTCGAAATGTTAATTGGACGGCTAAAAATATCCGACGACATATCGGCCACCAATGGAATGTTAACTTCTAAATCGTTGGCATACTGCGTACCATAAATGGTATTATTGGTTGTGTAGTGCAGAAAATCGGCATCAGCCGGAACTTCGAAATCACGGGGCAGATAAGTGTAGTTTTTATCGGCCGAAGAAGCTACTTCTACAACTTCGCCAAATAATTTAGCTTCTTTAATGGCTTTTTTTGCCCAAACCCCGGTATTGAGGTAAGCTGCCTTCTTTTTCAAGAGGTTGTAAGGCATCATAGCAAACTGTAGACTTGCACCACCTTGTAAAAACAATACTTCGTAACCTTCGGGCACTTCAAGTAATTCCTTAACCAAAGCAACAGCTTCGTTTAAAACTGCCTCGAACTCTTTGCTACGGTGCGATATCTCCAATATCGACAACCCGGTACCTGCGAAATCGCTCACAGCTTTTGCTGTTTCTTCTTTGGTGAATTCGGATAAAATGGATGGTCCTGCGTAAAAATTGTGCTTTTTCATCTTTTTTTTATATTTAAGTATTTTCAATGTTTACTTGAAAACCCTTTGGCAAATTACAGTTGAACATTCAAAAAACTGATGAGAAATATCAACATTGCCAAAGAATTAACTTTTTATGATATTTGTTTATAAAATACTGATATTCAATATACAGCAAAAATAATAATTCAATTGATTTTTTATTTAGACCGACAAGCATCATGTTACATGACGAATGTCAAAAAAAGAACTGATTAACCGATGCACGATCGGCATGAAAGATAACACGATGTAAACCATCCCATGCGATTGGGAAACCATTTAGAAGCCGAAAAGCTGCTCATTAATTTTGTGTCAGAATTTTTCATCCGTTTATCTTTCGAAATGATGCCATAAAGATAAAACTAATGGTGATAAAAATCATCGAAACAAGCTAAAAATTGCAACAGTGCTAACTTTAATAATGAAATAACTTAATATTGATGAAAAAATTAACCTAAACAGGGCTTAAATGTTTTCCAAAATCATTTTTAACACAGCTTGCGCCGATACTACCCTATTGGCAGCTTCGGGTATTACAATTGAATTTGGGCTTTCAATCACTTCATCGGTAACGATCATATTGCGACGTACGGGTAAACAATGCATAAATTTGGCTTCGTTGGTCCTATCCATTTGCTTAGCAGAAACGGTCCAACTCATATCTTTCGATAATATTTGACCATAATCGGAATAAGAAGCCCAGTTTTTGGCATAAATAAAATCGGCACCTTCAAAGGCTTTCATTTGATCGTATTGGGGTTTTAAATCACCCATAAATTCAGGTGCCAGCTCATAACCTTCGGGGTGTGTTACTACTAAATCGAAATCGGCTGCCTTCATCCATTCAACAAACGAATTAGGCACAGCTTGGGGCAATGCCCTTGGATGCGGTGCCCATGTTAATACAACTTTAGGGCGTTTAACTTTTTTGTATTCTTCGATAGTAATTAAATCGGCAAAACTTTGCAGTGGATGTCTGGTTGCTGCCTCCATACTTACTATAGGCACACCTGCATATTGAACAAACTGGTTCAATATTATTTCGTTATAATCGTCGTTACGGTTACTTAAACCAGCGAATGAACGCACCCCGATAATATCAGCATACGATCCGATAACAGGAATAGCTTCGAGCAAATGTTCTGCCTTATCGCCATCCATTATCACTCCCCTTTCCGACTCTAATTTCCAGGCACCGGCGTTCACATCAAGCACCATTACTTTCATACCTAAATTTTCGGCAGCCTTTTGAGTACTTAAACGAGTACGTAAGCTCGAATTGAAAAAAAGCAAAATCATGGTTTTATTTTTTCCCAAATACTGAAAATCGTATGGGTTTTTCTTAACCAAAAATGCTTCATTTAAACCTGTTTCAATATTTGGCAAGTCGTAAACCGAAGTGAAATTTTTCATGGTATTTATTTTTTTTATGTAATAAGTCACAAATCATTAAATGACTGATCATTATAAGAATGTATTGTAATTACTTACTGTTTAACTAATGACTAAATGACCATTGACTTTATAATATATTAAGGCCTAATTTGACCGTTTCCTTCAATAATGTATTTGTACGATGTAAGCTCCTCAAGTGCCATAGGGCCACGAGCGTGCAATTTTTGAGTCGAGATACCAATTTCGGCACCCAAGCCAAACTGTGCCCCATCGGTATAGGCTGTTGAGGTATTTGAATAAACCGATGATGCATCAACCATTTTGTAGAATAATGCAATACGTTCAGGGTTTTCCGAAATAATGGCTTCGCTGTGCTTTGAACTGAATTTTGATATGTGTTCAATCGCTTCGTTGAAGCTTGATACTGTTTTGACAGATGCTTTGTAATCGAGAAACTCGATACCAAACGACTCATCGTTAGCATGTTCGAGCAATTGGGCAGGATATTTCCCGTCGAGCACCTTATATGCTTTATCGTCGGCATAAACAACAACGTTCGAGTTTGCCCATAATTCAACAATGAAAGGCAAATCGGCAATACGCTTTTCGTCAATTACCAGGCAATCGAGAGCATTACAAACACTTACCCTTCGTGTTTTTGCGTTATTAACTATTGCTTGCGCTTTGTTTTTATCGCCATACTCGTCGAAATAAGTATGACAAATACCTGCTCCGGTTTCAATTACAGGAATAGAAGCATTTTTGCGAACAAAATCGATAAGGCTTTGACTGCCCCGAGGAATGATCAAATCAACATAACCTTGTGCATTAAGCAACTGAGCAGTTTCTTCGCGGCCAGCTGGCAACAATGTTAATACATGCTCATCGATATTAAACTGTTTGAGTACATCGCGAATAATTTCAGTAATGATTGTATTTGAATCAATTGCATCGCTACCACCTTTCAACACACAAGCGTTGCCCGACTTAAGGCACAACGAAAATACGTCGAAAGTAACGTTTGGACGAGCTTCGTAAATAATACCAATAACACCAAAAGGAACTGATATTTTTTGAATCTTCAAGCCGTTGGGGCGTTCGTTTTCGGATAATACCCTACCAAGTGGCGATGGCAATGAAGCTACATTTCGCATATCGGCAGCAATATCGGCAATACGTTGTTCAGTAAGTTTTAACCGATCGTATTTAGGATCGCCAATATCCATTCGGGCCAAATCTTTTGCGTTTTCGGCCAGTATCAGAGCAGTGCTAGCTATGGCTTTATCGGCTACTGCATTCAAAACTTGATTGATCGTATTGTTATCGAGCAGATTTAATTTACGGCTCGCAGCCAATACTTTCTCGAAAATAGGGGTACAATCCATAATACATTAATTTATATCGTGTAAAAACATGTAATCGTAATAAATGAGGGGTTTCTCGGCTTTTTTCCCCATCAATTCGCGGGCATCGTCGGAATGATATTGCGATTTTCCCAACCCTAAAAGCTCACCTTGGGCATCGTGAATACGGATAATGTCGCCCTTTTCGAAATATCCGTTAATCGATACCACGCCTATTAACAACAAGCTATTGGCATTTACATCGAAAAGTGCTTGTCGGGCTCCGTCGTTAACCACAACATAGCCTTTAGCAAAGCTAACCGAGTGTGCCAGCCATTTTTTATTGCTGGTTAATTTTTTTCCGTTGGGAACGAATATAGTTTTCGGCACTTCGGTACCTTGAACAATATCGACTAAGATATTTTTGCGTGTCCCGTTTGCGATACAAACCACAATGCCTTCCTGCGCAATTTTACGTGCCACACTGTATTTTGTGTGCATTCCTCCACGACCAAAACCCGATTTCTGTGACGATATGTAACTTTCGTGCGAATTGTCAAATGCTTTGATTTCGGGAATAAGCTTCGTACCCTCGGTACCTGGATGGCCATTAAAAATACCATCAACATTAGTTAAAATAAACAAAGCTTCACAGCTCATCATCGACGAAATCATACCCGATAATTCATCGTTATCGGTAAACATTAACTCAGTAACCGAAACAGTATCGTTTTCGTTTACAACTGGTACTACACCATTTTCGAGCATTGTCGATATGCAGTTTTTCATGTTCAGGTAATGTTTTCGGTCGCCAAAACTTTCTTTGGTGGCCAACACCTGAGCACAAAAAATCGAATGTTTCTCGAAGAGATCCGAATATGTATTGATAAGTTTAACTTGTCCAATTGCCGACCATAATTGCCTCGAAGAAACATCGTCGAGTTTGGCATTTTGTTTAAAAATTGATCGCCCGGCAGCCACTGCCCCCGACGATACTAAAATAATTTCGATACCCATTTTGCGTAAAACCACAATTTGTTCAACCAAATGAGCTATACGTTCAGTATTAAGCGTACCATCGGACAAGGTTAGCACATTGGTGCCAACTTTTATAGCAATGCGTTTATATTGAAATTGTTGCATGAAAGCAGTTCATAAAGTTCGAAAAACATGACAAATGTCAGAATTATTATTCGAACTACAAAGATAAACATCACAAAATAATTTGAATTGGCCTAAAATTAAGCTTTACGCTCAATTTTGTTATACGATGCCAACAAACCTTTAATAATTGAAGAGCTAAAACCCGAATGTTCCATTTCGTTCAAACCGGTAATAGTTATCCCTTTGGGTGTGGTAACCTTATCAATTTCGGCCTCGGGGTGCGAATTATTTTGTAAAATAAGTTCGGCGGCACCTTTTGTTATTTGAGCTGCCATAATTTTAGCATCTTCGGCACTGAATCCTATTTCGACACCTGCCTGAATTGCAGCTCTGATAAAGCGCAGAGCAAAAGCAATACCGCAACCGGCCAAGGCTGTTGCAGCCGGCATGTGTTCTTCGGAAATAAACAAAACTTGCCCTAACTGTGTAAATAAGGTATTTATCAATTCTTTTTGCTCGGGAGTGTTATTGTGAGCCGAAATACACGACATCGACTCTTTAATAGCTACGCCTGTGTTGGGCATTACCCTGAATAACGGAGGATTACAACCCAACTGATCGTAAATATGCCCCGACATAATACCGGTAACGCATGAAACAATAACCGGCATTTTTGAACATACAGCCGGTTTTATATCGTTCAAAACATCGTCGATTTGCCAGGGTTTTACCACCAGCATAACTAAATCGGACTGACTAACAGCAATTTTATTGTCGCTTATCACATTGAAACCATTGGCTTTAAGCGCTTCAACTCTCTTAGGATTGTTTTCGGTTAAGATCAACCTATCGATACCAACAGCACCCGATGAAATAAGCCCTTGTGCAATTGAAAACCCTAAATTTCCGGCTCCAATTATTGCGATGTTTTGAAATTTCATAGTTATTCTTGTTTCAATTCGTTCAACACTTCATGTAATTTTTCGATGAAATGACTTGCATTTTCTTTCTTCAAATTTAATGGTGGCAATAAACGGATAATATTTTTGCCCGATACGCCTGTGAAAATCTTTTTCTCGAAAAGCAGCTTGCTTCTGATTGGTGCAATCTCATCTTCAAATTCGATTCCAATCATCAAGCCCAAGCCTCTTACACTTTTTATTTCGGCAAATTTACTCAATTCTTCAATTAAGTAGGTTCCTACATTAGAAGCATTGGCCACCAATTTCTGCGATTTAATAACATCGAGTACAGCAATAGCAGCGGCGCAAGCCAAATGGTTGCCGCCAAAAGTTGTGCCCAACATACCGTGCCAAGCCTCAAACTTTGGATGAATAAGAACGCCCCCAATAGGGAAGCCATTTCCCATTCCTTTTGCTGTAGTAACAATATCTGGGCTAATTCCGGCATATTCGAAAGCAAAAAATTTTCCGCTTCGTCCATAGCCCGATTGAATTTCGTCGAGGATTAATACTACTCCACTTTGGTTACAAACTTTTTGTAAAGCTTTAAGAAAATTCGGATCGGGCACATGAATACCGCCTATACCCTGAATACCTTCAATAATGACAGCAGCCACATCGCCTTTTGTTATTTCGGTTTCAACGGCATCGATGTTATTCATTTCAAGTAAAACAACATCGTTTTTTTGGTTAATCGGAGCTATAATTTTGGGGTTATCGGTAACGGCTACAGCTGCCGAAGTACGCCCGTGAAAACCTTTTCGGAAAGCAATAACCTTCGACTTGCCTGTTTTAAAAGAAGCCAGTTTCAGTGCATTTTCGTTAGCTTCGGCACCACTGTTGCACAAAAACAAGCTATAATCATCGAGCCCCGATTGCTCACCCAACTTTCGGGCCAATTCTTTTTGTAATGAATTTTGTACCGAATTGGAATAAAAACCAATTTTTTCGAGCTGAGCCGAAACTGTGGCTACATAATGTGGATGTGAATGCCCAATTGATATAACTGCATGACCTCCGTATAAATCGAGGTAACGTTGCCCGTTTTTGTCAACACAAATGCACCTTCACCTTTAACAGGCTCT
>DAOSWJ010000013.1:0-24475 GCA_035380005.1 Prolixibacteraceae bacterium
TGTTTTTTCGGCCATTGTTTTTGGGTTTACAAAGGTGAAATTATAATATATATTTTAACATCCATTCAAAAGCATAAGTTTAAGGTTTATTGTTATCGATATTATCTATTAGATGGTATTTGGCCTGTCGTTTTTCCCAACGTTCGCGTGCATATTTTTGCATGTCGGTTATTGTATCTTTTTCGTCGAGAATTTCGAGCCCTAAAAGAGTTTCAATTATGTCCTCCATTGTTACAATTCCTTCCATACCACCATATTCATCAACAATTAGGGCAATATGTTCTTTTTTTGTTAAAAGCCTTTCCCATAACGAAAAAAGTGCCATTGAGTGTGGCGCAACAACAATAGAACGTTTTATATCCCTTAGTTTAAGCATGTGTTGGTCCTCGGCCAGGCATTCAAATACTTTTTGTCGGAAAACATAACCTGTAATGTTTTCGTCGTTTTCGGAATAAACCGGAATACGCGAAAATTTAAGGTATTCTTTATTTTTTAGAAACTCGTTAAGGGGCAAATCTTCGTCGGCTAAAGCTACCACAACTCGAGGTGTCATAATTTCGGTTACTTTCAGATTTTTTAGTTTCAGTATGTTTTGGATAATTTTATTTTCTTTGTTTGAGAACAATCCTTCGGTTGTGCCTATGCTAGCCAATGCTGCAATTTCTTCTCTGCTGGTTGTTTGTTCGTTTTGTTTGCTCGAGAACACTTTAGTTATTAACGCCGACATC
Organism: Prolixibacteraceae bacterium; assembly: GCA_035380005.1. Taxonomy (GTDB): domain Bacteria; phylum Bacteroidota; class Bacteroidia; order Bacteroidales; family Prolixibacteraceae; genus Roseimarinus. The sequence goes on from DAOSWJ010000013.1 coordinate 729, forward strand.
ATTACCAAGGGATATGTAATAAAAATCATGGTTTTTATGGTGAAATATGACGTTTTTGATAAGTTACGCCAATACCTTGCACCTATTGTTTTGGGTATTATTTCGGTTAAAATTAAAATTAGAATGGTAAGTATTGCCGATACAATTCCAAAAGATGCTTCGCCAAATACTTTAACAGCTTGTGCGCCTACACCGGCTGCCCCAATGGTGTGAGCAACTGTGTTTAACGAAAGTATAGCCGATAAAGGTTTGTCGATATTAATTTTTAGCTTGATAAATGATGTTGCCCAAGCATGCCCGCCATTTTGTTTTACAAATAAAAACGACTGAGGTGTAGATAAAAGCACCGATTCCATTATTGAACACACAAATGAAACAAACAGTGCAAGAAATAGGTATGCAAATAATGCCAGCATTGTTTAATTTTTTTACTTCAAGCCTTTAGTACTCAGCAATCCGCAGGCAGCATAAATATCTTGCCCACGCGAGGCCCGTATGGTTGTTAGTATTCCTTTTTTGTTTAAAGCATCTTTAAATTCCTGCAATCGGTTTTCGTTGCTTGGGTTAAGCGGTGTGCCCGGAATGGGGTGAAAGCGTATTAGGTTTACGTGACTTTTGATACCGTTGAAAAGCCTGGCCATTTCTTTTACATGTTCGTTGGTATCGTTCATTCCGCCAAACACAATGTACTCAAACGAAACTTTGCGTTGGTTGTCGAAATCAAAGTTACGTATTTCGTTTAGAACATTTTTTAAAGGGTAAGCCAATTGCACAGGCATCAGTTTTTGGCGTTCGTCGTCGAATGGTGTGTGAACACTTATGGCAAGGTTACATTTGCTTTCGCTCAAAAAGCGTTTTAATGCAGGCACAATGCCAATCGATGAAACAGTAATGCGCCTTGGGCTCATGGCATAACCCCATTCGGCGGTAAGTATTTCGGTGCTTTTGATAACTTCGTTAAGGTTGTCGAAAGGCTCGCCCATGCCCATGTAAACAATGTTTGTTACCTTGTTGAATTCCTCAATCATTCTAACTTGGTTCACAATTTCGCCAGCGCTAAGTTGTCCGTTAAAGCCTTGCTTACCGGTCATGCAAAACAAACAGCCCATTTTGCAACCAACTTGCGACGATACACAAACTGTAACACGGTCTTTGTCGGGGATCATGGCAGTTTCGATGTATTTTTGGTGCGCGGTAGCGAAAAGGTACTTTTTAGTTCCGTCGGTACTAACTTGCACTTTCACAGGACCAACTAATCCGATTTCAAAACTCTCAGATAGTTTTTGGCGGGCTTTTACCGAAAGGTTGGTCATTTCGTCAATCGAAGTGATTTCCTTCTTATAAAGCCAATCGGCTATTTGTTTGGCGGTGAATTTGGGCAAACCAAGTTCTGTTACCAGTACATTTAATTCATCGAGTGTTTTACCAAATAATGGCTCTTTACTTGTTTTTGCAACTTGAATATCTGATGTGTTTTGCTCCATATTGTTGAATAATTCACATTGTCGAGTGTGTTTTTCATGCAGTGGTTAAAAAAAGATTTCGGAGATGATATTTTCGTAGGGTATTCCCTTCGAAATGAGTAAATCTCTAAGTTCGACTACCATTAAAGCACGTCCACAAAGGTAGTATTTATTGTTGGCAGGCAAACTACTTTTTTTGTCGATGAACGATGTTACCCGGCCGTAATAATCGGCAACACCATCGGTTCCCGAACTGCAGCGGTAGTAATTTTCTTTTAAATCTGTTTTGAATTCGCGTTCGAAATAAAAATTTGAAGCTTGTCGGGCACCGTGTAAGAGTAGCTCAGGCTTGTATCCCGAACGCATCATTGCCCTAAAGGGTGCAATACCGGTACCGGTAGCTATCCACCACATGTTTCGATCGCTAACGGGCATAAAGCTGCCGTAGGGTTTCGAAACGAAAATATCATCGCCGGGCTTTAATTTAGCCAGTTTTGGCGTTAGTTTACCTTCGGGGTGTAAATCGAAAAGAACCTGTAAGTATTCGTTGTTTTCGCCATTGCACAAACTATATATGCGCGGCTCAATGGTTTTATTGGTTGTAATTGCAATAACATGTCCGGCTTTCATGCTAAACTGTTTTTCGAGGGTAAGCAAGTACTTTCCTTCGGCAAGCTCTTCGATGTTTACAGTTCTATTTTTGAAAAGGTACTGTTCGCCTTTAATGTATGCTGCTTTTTGTGTCATTATCTTTTTAAATATTGAATAATAGCCTAAACAGTTTGTAAAAAGAATTGGTTCACATTTAAAATTGATAATTGTTCAGTTCAATAATGAATAAATGATTGGTTTTGTAGCATTCTAACAAACATTTACAGAGGTGTAGCGTCGTTTTTAGTTTTCAACTGATTATATTTGCCCTGTTAATACAAAAATCGAAATATGATCCTGTCAGGCAAAGAGATTGAAAAAAGGTTAAACAAAGATATTTATATTGATCCTTACAATCCGGCTCAGCTCAATCCCAATAGCTATAATTTAAAATTGCACAACCGCATGCTGGTTTACGATCGCAACGAGTTGGACATGAAAAAAGAGAACACCGCTTCGGAAATCATTATCCCCGAGGAAGGACTATTGCTCGAAACCAATAAGCTTTACTTGGGCCGTACGGTTGAATTTACCCGCACCGAGGGCTTGGTTCCAATGCTCGAAGGCCGCTCGTCGGTTGGCCGTTTGGGAATGTTTATACATGTAACCGCAGGCTTTGGCGACGTGGGATTTGCCGGTTTTTGGACACTTGAGATATTCTGCGTGCAACCCATTAGGATTTATCCGAACATTGAGATTTGCCAAATCTATTATCACGATATTTTAGGCGAATACGACAGCTATAAGAGTGGAAAATATCAAAACAACCAAGGCATTCAGCCCAGTTTGTTATTTAAGGATTTTGAAAAAAATATATAAGTCATTGGTCATTAAGTCAAAAAAAGTCATTGGTGTAAGCATTGCCCAATTAAACAACCAATGACTAATGACCATTGGCTTAATGACTATTGACCATTGACCATTGACTTTTATAAAATTCATATCGAAGCTAATCAGTTACCCAATTCTCGGTTTGGTGTATTTTTACAAATATGCCATTTCGCCCTTAACACCTGCTTCGTGCCGCCATGTACCCACGTGTTCAAATTACATGATCGAAGCCATCAAAATACACGGGCCTTTTAAAGGTTTTTGGCTGGGCATACGCCGCCTTTCGAAATGCCACCCATGGGGAACACATGGCTACGACCCTGTGCCACCCAAAATATCACATTAATATTGACAAAAGTGTTCTGAAGAAAAAATGATTATTTTTGATTGAATTTCTTTTCAATGCTGCACCATTTACAACATATAGCCGACTTGGTTGAGATATGCCGCTTAAAAGGCATCCAACACATAGTGGTTTCGCCCGGTTCGCGAAATGCTCCGCTGCTAGGTATTTTTGCTTCGAACCCTTATTTCAGTTTGCACAGCATTGTTGACGAACGTTCGGCCGGCTTTTATGCCCTTGGTATTGCACTGGCCACTCAACATGCCGTAGCTTTGCTTTGCACATCGGGTACGGCTGTGCTCAATTACGGACCAGCCTTGGCCGAAGCTTATTACCAGCGTGTGCCGCTTGTGGCCATTACCGCCGACCGCCCCGAGGAGCTTATCGATCAACAGGACAACCAAACCATAAGGCAAATCAACGTTTTTCAGAATTATGTGAAAGACAGCATTCACCTGCACCAGCCTTTGCACGATGCTTTTGAATTAAGTAACCAACATTTCGCCATTAATAAAATCATTAACCAAGCCACTAGTGGCATAAAAGGGCCGGTACATATAAATGTGCCCATTGCCGAACCTTTGTATGTTGAAATACCGCCGAGTTCAAAAAACATAATCGTTTACGAATCACAAATGATTGAAGAGAACAGCACAAAAGCATTAAGCGAAGCATGGTCAAAAGCCCGTCGTAAGCTTATTGTGTGCGGCGAAACAACTCCAAATAAAAAAATTAATGAATTAATTGGCCGCTTAGCATCACACAAGGGAGTAGTAGTTCTTGCCGAACCCATTTCGAATGTGCAACACCCTAATATTGTGGCCGAAATCGACCGCACCATGATGCTGATAGAAACTCTGCCTTTAAACGATTTTGAGCCCGATTTGCTCATCAGCTTTGGTGGCCCTGTTGTTTCGAAGCGCTTAAAACTATGGCTCCAAAAACAGTCCGGTTTGGTGCACTTTCGACTTTCGGAGGATGAAGATAAAATCGACACCTATCAAAACCTGACTGCAACTATTATTGGCGAAACCGAAGTGCTGCTTAACGAACTAATCAATATAGGAACAAATGGCGATGAGCACTTCAACCAACAATGGCAAGCTGTACTGCAAAAAACTGCCAACAGGCATTCAAGCTTTTTGTCAACAGCTCCTTTTTCCGACCTCAAAGCAACGGCATTGGTATTGGAAAACGCACCGCAACAAACAGTCCTTCATCTCGGAAACAGTACGCCTGTGCGATATGCGCAACTTTTCGACCTCAATAAGTTTAGTGCTGTTTATGCCAACCGCGGCGTTTCGGGCATCGATGGTTGTATTTCGACGGCAGCGGGTGTGGCTTCGCAAAGCAAAGCAACCAATCTCTTGATTGTTGGCGACCTCAGTTTTGTTTATGACTCGAACGGGCTTTGGAACAAAAACCTGAAAAGCAATTTCAAAATTGTGGTGATGAACAATGGTGGGGGCGGAATATTCCGCTTGTTGCCAGGTTCGGGCCAAAATGCCGGGTTCGACGAATTTATCGAAACACAACATCCGGTATGTATCGAAAAAATTGCAGAGGCTTTTGGTGTAGAATACTTTTCGTGCAGCAACGAGCAAGACTTCCAAACAGCCTTCACCGATTTTATCAACTGGAAACAATCGCCAGCATTGATCGAAATTATTACACCGCAATTAGAAAATGCGCAGGTGTATAAAAATTACATCGAAAAGATTAAATTCGGGGGCTAAAAAATTCAAACAACATTTCAAACACAACAAGCTGAATGAAAGCCTTTTATTCTATTGGGTTATTGGTGCTCTCGAATGTGTTCATGACCCTCGCCTGGTACGGGCATTTAAAGTTTAAAGAGTTCAAATGGTTTTCGGCTTTGCCGCTCATTTTAGTGATCCTCATCAGTTGGGGAATTGCCTTGTTTGAATATGTACTACAAGTGCCCGCCAACCGCATCGGTTTCCGCGAAAACGGAGGCCCGTTCTCCTTAATTCAACTGAAAGTGATACAGGAGGTGATCACCTTAACCATATTCATGATTTTCACCCTGTTTGCTTTCAAGAACGAAACCTTCAGGTGGAACCATTTTGTGGCTTTTGTACTTTTGGTGTTGGCAGTATTCTTTATTTTTTACAAGAAGTAATTGACATTAATCTTCCTCATAATAATAAGAATAATCAATTCCTTTGAGGTACATTTCGCGGCTATCAATCTGGTCGGTTAGTGCGTTTTTTATTAAAACTTTTAGGGGGCTGCTGTTTGTAGCGCTCAATATCATGGCGTTCATATAGTCTGTTTTGCCAATTTTACTCCAGTCAACACATTTTTTCAATCTTTTTTTGAAAATCAAGTCAACCCATATTCGTGTACAACGGCCATTACCTTCCATAAACGGATGGGCAATGTTCATCTCCACGTATTTGTCAACAATCTGGTCGAAAGTATTTTCGGGCATTTCTTCAATTTGCTTTAGCGTGTTGCCAAGGAATTGCGATACAGCAAACTGGAAACCGCCTTTCGATATGTTTTTCTGCCTTATCTGCCCGGCAAAATCGTACAAACCACCAAACAGATAAGCGTGTATCTGCTGTAGGCTTTTGGTTGTACCAACCTCAATTTCGTCAATCAAACTACTCTCAAACAGGGCATAAGCTTTTGACTTACTTTTACCGTCGATGCTTTCATCACTATTGATAAACCACTCGATAAAACGGTTTGCATTTTTGCTTGGAAACTGCCTGCCCAATTTAATAATACCATTATAATCGAGCATATCAGAAAGTCTCTTTTTTCCATCAGGAGCTAGGAGTTTCAACTGGGTAGTGGCACTAACCACTTCACTATTCTCTTTTTTTAGTTTGGCTTTAAGGTATTTCCAGTAGTTTCGAGTTTTATTGTAGTCGTTTTGATTATTTAAAACAGCTATTATATCCAACACCGAAAACCACCACTTGGCGTTTTGCTCATCCCACAATGCCCGCACTTCGCGGTCGTCGAAAAAGCGTATTGATATTTTTTGGTGTTTGTTAATTTTATAGTTATTACGTTTTATAATATCTGCCATTTTTTGCCAATCCTGCATCCTTGTTCAAAAATCCCCAAAAAATGCTATCCTTTCAAAATGATTATTTCAAAACTTTCCGACTTTCCACTTCTTGTAAAACAATCATTTGTTGTATTGCAATGTGGTTAAGCTTTTTTAGTCGCTCTTGTTGTGGAATGTTTTCATTTATTAAAACGGCATTTAGGTTCTCCATATTCGATAAACAAATTAATTCGTTAATCGTTGCATAATCACGAATATTGCCATTTAGGGTTGGATTCTCTTCACGCCATTGCTTGGCAGTTTTACCAAACATGGCCATGTTTAGCACATCGGCTTCCGAAGCATAAATAATTGACATTTGCTGTGCTGATAATTCACCGGGTATGAGATTGCGTTTAATTGCATCAGTATGAATGTGATAATTAAGTTTTGCCAATTCTCGTTTTGCTGACCAACCAAGTTGCTTTTGCTCTTCTTCTTTAAGACGTTGGAATTCTTTGATTAAATATAACTCGAACTCAACCGAAACCCAGCTGGCAAATTTAAAAGCAATATCTCGTTGGGCGTAGGTGCCTCCTCCTGCGCCATTCTTTGTTAAGATTCCTATAGCTCCGGTAAGTCCAACCCATCTCGATGGACTCATCGTAAAGGCATTACTACCTGCATCTTTTAAAAGGGGGTCGAATTCGACCCCTTTAAATGATGCATTGTTTAACTGCTCCCAAAGCCCCAAATACTCCAAAGTATTTTTGAGACGCATCCAATTTTTTACAACATCCTTAGGCTCAATGGCATTTTTTTGTTTTGCTATATCGGTAATACTTATGTAATCAGTGCCGTTCACTTTTATTGTTCGAATAGAAGTTTCCTTTACTGTTAATTGAGAAGTTTTTTTCATTCTGTAATTTATTTTTATTATAGATTCATTTCAGCTTTTGCTAAAATACGAAGATCAATCAATAATTCCCACATGGGATATGATTAATATTTTGAAGCATTTTTGGACGATTCGAAAATTATTTGATCGGCTTCAGCTCAAATTTGCCTTTAATCCCCACTTTATTCTCAGCAATAATCAAAAGCGACAAAATTTCGGGTTGAAGGTCGATGGTTTTGAGCTGGGTCTCGATATCGGCAGCGGTTTTAACATGGTTGCCAATTGAAGTGGCGAAAGCATCGGCCAAGGCGGTACTGAGACAGGCCACAACTACTGCGTCAGCTTTACCAAAGCTGGTTGAAGGCCCAACAGTACCCGCCGAAGTACAAACACCCAAGGGTGTATCATCGGCTTTAATTTGAATGCCAATTTTACCCGACAAGGGCGATTTTCCGGCATACACCGATAACAGTAAATCGTTCTTAAGTGAAAGATAAATATCGCCGCCATTTTCAACCACTATTTCATCAATGTTGAATTGGTTTTGGAGTGCTTTGCCCAATATTTCGGAAAAAACACCTGCCACAGCAGCCATGGGGCCGGTTTGTGCTTTTTGTGCTGCAAGGTACATTTGCTGTATAAATTCGGGCGCATTGTTATCAACCGTCAAAGCTTTTAGCGATGAAGCAAATTTGGGCTTATGTTCGATGTATTGTTCAAGCTCGTGCCTTATTTCAATGAGCTTGTTTAAGGCAAACGAAGCCATTTGGTCGGTGTACGATTTTTTGTCGATGCCGATCCAAAGGTTTGAATCTTTGTAGTTTATTTCGAACGATGAAAAGCGGATTGCACCCATTCGTTCGCGATAAAAACGCGGTTCAAAAGGCATGGCTTAATCTCCATTGTGAAAGTCGATGGTAAACAAGTTCAAAGGGCAGGCTTTTACACAAAGCTCACATACAATGCATTCGGCCTTGTTGAACTGCAACTCCCAGGTTTCGGGGTGCATGGTGAGCGCACCGGCAAAACAAACCGCGGTACAGTTGCCACAATTGATACATTTACCAATATCGAGTTTAATTTTTTTATCGAGCGGCGAACATTCTACATCGTGAGTTTTAAGGTAGGCTATTCCTTTGTCGATGTTCGATTTACGACCAATCAATTCCAACAAAAGATTGCCCCTTTTACCGGGTATCACTTCGGCTTTTAAAATGTTGATGTTGATATCGTAATCGCGAACCAATACCGAACTTAATGGTTTATCGCCACTTTGTGGAGGAAATTTTAATACGTACCTGCGTTTTACAATTTTCATTGTTCACCTCCTTTATTATTAAATCCAACTTCTTTTAAACCTTTGAGCGATGTATTATTTGGAAACATTTGCACCGGCTCTTGCAGCATAAAACTGCCATCTTGTATTTGTTTTTTAAGTATCTCGGCAATTTGGCGGGCTTTGTTCAAGCTTGCAACAGGTGCTGTACGAACTGTTTGACCATTCACCTCAATGGTTCCCGAGCGCAACTGTTCGTAGGTAACCTCGCCAAGTTTTGGATTGCCAGGGCTGCCGTAATCGAGCACCGATGTTTTTATGTCGCGGTTGTTGATCGATACCCTTCGGGCCATTTCGGCATTCAGTATTGGAATAGGAATGCCTATGCCTACAAACATGCTTACCCCGTATTTTTCGTAATAAGCGGCCCTTAAAAACTCGCTGCTCATTTCTTTTAAATTACCAATTACGGCCAAGGTAGCCGCGTTGGTAACAGGCACACCGTTTTCATCTTTGGGTCGGGTAGTATGAAATTGGGTTCCGGGCCAAGCCACATAGCCGGTTGTACCGCCAATAAAAATGCGGGTTCCAATGCCTATGGTTTTCATTTCGGGGTCGTTGAGCAAGGGGCTCAGCTCGCCCGATGTTGAATACGTGGCATTGCGCATGTTTGGCAATAAGGTGCCCATGTAGGTGTATTTGGTGTTGCGGGTAGTGTTAACCGCCACGTTGTAGTTTTGGTATGCGTTGCGCGGGTTAAACAAGAACATTTCGTTAACAGTGTTCTTGTTTATAATGGTTTTGATGTGCTTTCGAGGGTAGCAATCGGTTCCCTTTGCCCAAGCTTCGAGCACAATATCTTTACCTTCAATTAAATCCTGAATAACGTGTGCGCCGCCATATTGGGGGTTTTTTGAACTTGAGGCTGTTGCGCCAATATAGGTATCAACAGCGGCAAGTCCTTCGTAAGCAGGCACTCCGTTCAACCTTATTTTTTCCATGCGGATGGGCGGGTTGGCATGGCCAAAATTGATGAATGCCCCACTTGAGCACATGGCTCCAAAGGTAGCAGTGGTAACTACATCAACCTTTTGGGCGATTTCCTCGGGCGAGGCGGTTTCAGCCATGCGTGCAACTTCTTCGGCAGTTAGCACTACTGCTTCGCCTTTGCGGATTTTCTCATTAATCTCGTGATACGATTTTTCAATTTGCATATTCAATTCATTATTATCCCGCTAAACGGTCGGGTATTGGCACCTTTCATAGCTGAGGTTGCCAGTGGGTCGTTGAGCCCGTTCTCTTGCCACTTCTTAATAATATTTCAAAAAAAGCGCGGATTTTGTTATTGGCCGTAAAAGTAGTGCCTATTTGTAAATTTCCAAACAGCTATTTTATTTTTCTTCGCTTTGCTTGTTGAGTTGATCTACAACTGATTCGCTTATAAAACGGTTGCCGAAAGTAATGAGTCTTTTTAAGCTTTCTTTTTTATATAGTTGATGTGGAACAGAACCGCTAAAACGATTGATCGAAACATTAAGCGTTTCGAGGTTAGGGAGCATTAATAGTTGATCGGGTAACTGCCCTTCAAAGAAATTATTGCTCACATCGAGGTATTCGAGTTTGCATAGCAGGTTAATGCTCGATGGCAGTTCGCCGGTTAATTGGTTGTTGTTGAGTATTATAATTTGTAAGTTTTCGGCTTGTGTAAATGTTGCCGGTAATAAACCGCTGAAATGATTGTTCGACAATGAAATACATTTGAGTCTTTTTAACGTGAATAATGTTGTGGGTAAAGTACCCCCAAAGTTATTTTCTTTAGCCGCAAAACCCTCAAGGTTTTCAAGTTGGTTAAATACATCGGGTAAGTTACCGCTGAATGTGTTCTGCGATATAATTAGCTCTTTTAGATGAATCAAATTGCCCAGTCGCGAGCTAATTTCTCCATTGAATTGATTGTTCCACAGGTTAATGCGTTGAATAGCGGTTAATTCGTATAGTTCATCTGGCAAAGTTCCGCCCAGTTTATTTTCGAATAGGTAAAGCAGCTCAAGTTTTTTGAAACGTTTAATGCTTTTGGGTAGTTCGCCACATAGATTATTGTCGGGCAGTACCAGCTCAACCACATGGCCAAATTGCACCGATACGCCATGCCAGGTTGAAGGCAGATTGTTTTTTAACCAGTTGGTGCTGGTCTTCCATTGAGGACCGCCGGTTTCGTTGTAAAAGTCGATAAGGGCTAAAACTTCACTAACAGGAATTTCCTCAACCTTTTGAGGGTCGAAATCTGATTGTGCAGCACTAATACTTATGCTGCAAAGAACAAAAATAAGGTTTAGCCAAAATATTTTTGTTTTCATTATCCTTTTGGTGGCTAAGGAATTAATGCTCAAATATATTAAATCTTTTAAGCAATTGGTTTTTTTTCTATCTTGGCTAACAAAAATAGTGTAAAATGAACAATAAAATTATGAAATGGAGCTTGCTACTTTTTTGTATTGGTGTTTTAATTGTGGCCTGTGAACCGAAGGATTTATCGGTAATTAAAACCGATGCACAGCTTAAATCGGTTTCGAGCGATTTTGTTTTTACTGAAGGTCCTGCTGCCGACAAGGCCGGTAACGTGTATTTTACCGATCAGCCCAACAATCGGATATTGAAATGGAATACCAATGATCAGATTGAAGTATTTATGGAAAATTGTGGACGTTCAAATGGTTTGTATTTCGATTTAAATGGAAAATTGCTTGCCTGTGCCGATGAAAACAATCAACTGTGGTCAATCGACATTGAAACACAAGAGGTAGAAGTATTGGTCGAAAATTTCGATGGTTTTAAACTGAATGGCCCCAACGATTTATGGGTAGCTCCTAATGGTGGTATCTATTTTACCGACCCTTACTACAAGCGCGATTATTGGGTTGATGCAAGTAAAGAGCTTGAAAAAGAATGTGTTTACTATATATTACCCGACAGGAGTAAAGCCATTTTAATTGAAGATCAAGTTGTTAAACCCAATGGCATAATCGGAACTCGCGACGGAAAAACCCTTTATGTGGCCGATATTGGCGACAGCAAAACTTACCGCTATACAATTAATCCCGACGGAACACTTGCTAACAAAACACTTTTTTGCGAAATGGGATCCGATGGTATGACTCTCGATGAACGCGGTAATGTTTATTTAACCAATAACGGTGTGTTCGTTTTTAACAACAAAGGCGAACAAATTGAGCACATAGCCATCGATCAGCCGTGGACAGCCAATGTTACTTTCGGTGGAGCCAATAATAGTACATTGTTTATAACAGCAATGAATTCGGTTTATACGCTCGAAATGAACGTTAAAGGTGGTTTTTGAAATTGTTTTTTAATACGATGTTCGATAGGTTATATTGAAAATTGTGTTTCAAAATAATTTAGAGGAATGTATCCTGTTGTATTTCCAATAATTACAGAATTCATTCCTCTAAAAAATTTTTTATTAAGCCATCATTCTGTCAATTTCGGCTTTAATTTCTTTCCACATGTTATTGTCCATGCGCGCTCCGTAAATTTTTATCACATTTCCGGCAACAACAGAGGCAATACGTCCGCAGGTGCCCAAGTCGTAATTGCAGGTTAAGCCATATAAAAACCCTGCGGCATAAAGATCGCCTGCTCCGGTGGTATCGATGCATGTTTCGCCAAAAACACCAATGCAAAATTCGTCATCGACATTACATATCAGCGAACCGTTTTTACCTGTTTTTACCACGGCAATATCGCAATATTCAAGCAAAGCGTGAACCGCATCTTGGGCTTCGAGGCCGGTAAAAGCACGTGCTTCGTCTTCGTTGGCAAAAATGATATCGACATGTTCTTTGATGATTTCTTTCAAAAACTCGCGGTTTTCTTCAACTACATTATAGCTGGCCAGGTCGAGCGCAGTGGTTAAACCTGCTTTGCGGGCCATTTCAACAGCTTTACGCACTAATTCGTGGTTTTGCACCAAATAACCTTCAACGTAAGCATAATCGTAACCCCTAAAAAGGTCGATGGTGATATCGTCGGGGCTAAGTTCAACAGCAGCGCCTAAATAAGTTGCAAAAGTTCGTTCCGAGTCGGGTGTAACCAATGCCATGGCCACACCGGTAGGAGTTTCCGATTTAAACAACTGAGGCTTTACACCAACAGCTTCCAAACCGTCGCTGTAATTTTGCCCAAGTTTGTCGTTGCCTACTTTTCCAATAAAGGCCGTTTCGACACCCAAATTTGCCAAACCATCAATGGTGTTGGCTACCGAACCTCCGGGCACCAAATTGCGCTCAAGATTGGCTGTTTGTGAGTTTATATGGTCTGAAGTAGCTGAGTCGACTAATATCATACTGCCTTTGGGCAGCTTGTTGTTTGTTAAAACATCGTTGTTGGGTAGTTTAACTACAATGTCCATCAAGGCATTTCCTATGCCAATAATACTTTTTTTCGATTGCATAATATTCTATTCCTAAAAAATTGAGTTCACAAAAGTAGTAATTTGAGTTAACTAAATCCTGTTGTTTAGCATGATGTGAGCGTTAAAAAAATGCAAAACATTTTAATGCTTATGCTAGCAGCCTATTTATTTTGTAATTTATCAAAAAATTCTGCGAGACTTTTTTGAACCTGATTGGTATTCTAAATAAAGACCTTAAAAGTGAAAAATAAAACTGACGAATATTTAGTAAGTGAGATTGCTTCAGGTAAATTGGATTACTCAACTGAACTGTTTGAACGATACCACAAACAATTGCTCAATTATTTTTACCGAAGTACCCGAAACTTAGACGATAGCAAGGACCTTACGCAAGATGTGTTCATTAAAGTTTTGAAGTATGCACGTTCATTTAAAAATGGAACATCGTTCAAGTTTTGGCTCTTTAAGATTGCCAAGAACCTGTTAAACACCTACTATTCAACAATAAGCAAAAGTAGAATAAATGTTGAAATATCATCTGAATACAATATTGAAGATGAGGCTTTTAATGTTTGTGCAGCTAACGATGATGAAACTTTGTTTTCTGCTATCTCTAAACTGCCCGAAGAATATAGGGAACTAATTATTTTGAGTCGTTTTTCGAGGTTTAAGTATTCCGATATTGCAGAGATGTACCAAACCACCGAGGCTTCGATTAAAAATAAGCTTTACAGGGCTTTAATGATATTACGTGAAATATATTTTGAATCAGTAAAATAAAAATTGCTATGAATTGCAACGAGATAAAAAACAGAATGATTGATTACATCGATGATCATAACCGATTATCTAAAAACGAGCTAATCGAATTTGAAAACCATCTGAAAAGCTGTGTTGCTTGTAAAAATGAGTTCAATCAACTTAAGGAAATCAACTCAAAGTTGGATCAAATTCATTTTATAAATGAAACCAATGAATTACGTGAATCATTTTTAAATAAACTCGAGAATGAGAAAAGTAAGATGAAACGGATATCAATAACCCTTAAGCTAAATCGATCTATTTTTAATTTAGCCGCAAGTATTTTGTTATTAATTGCCGGTTCGTTTTTCGGTTATTTTATAGCACAAAAAGGAAAAATTTCGAAACTCGAAAACGAGATTCTAAGTATTAAACATTCTTATACCTCATCGGTATTAAATATTCCAACTTCGAGCATAAAGTTAAAAGCCATCAGCTATGTTGAAGAAGGGTTGAGCCTTAATCCCGAATTTATACAAGTACTTGGTAATATACTAAATAACGACGAAAATGTTAATGTTCGTTTAGCTGCAGCAAATGCATTGTTCAAGAACAAGCATTATAACGAAGTGAATGCATTATTGATCGAATCGTTGAAAACCCAGAGCGAACCTTTGGTGCAAATTGCATTGATTGATTTTTTGGTGAAAAACCACGAAAGACAAGCCGTGCAAAATTTGAAAATATTAATAGAACAAGATGGTACCAATAGTATTGTGAAGCAGCATGCTAACAATGGATTGAGCACCCTTTTGTAAATTAATTGTTGAACCTTTAAAAAATAGTAAAATGAAAGCAATACAACTAATTTTAGGACTAATGATTATTTCATCTATTTTGAAAGCACAAGTTTTTGAGATGGATATTCCAAACATTAAACTAGTTGAAATACACGATATTTATGGTGAGCTTAAAATCGACGGAAGAAATAGCAAACAGATAACTGTTAAACTAGTTGGTGAAAATGAAATTCGTAGTGGCATTAAGAATCATCAACCGGCTGAATACAAAACCGATAATACACAGCTTGGCTTAAATATAAGTGTATATGATGATGTTTTAAAGATTGTTGTTTCAAGCGAACAGGCTCAATTCAATAGTTATAAAATTCAAATACCAAAAAATGCAAATGTTGTTGTTAAAAATAAATTTGCATCGGTAACTAATTCAAATACAAATAAATCATTAATAACCGATTTGTTAGTTAAAGGAATGAAGAGCGAAATCGATATCAATGTTTTTGCTTCGAACCTAATGTTAACCAACATTAGGGGGCCATTGCTTGCTTCGGTTTATATGGGAAAGTGTAATGCATCGTTTGAGCGGTTTAATAAGGAAATGCCTTCGGCCATTACCGTGGTGGAGGGCGATGTTTTAGTGAATTTTGAATATTCGGCAAATGCACATGTTGTTTTAAAATCGGGTAAGGGCGAAATAAAAACAAACTTTCCATTCCGAAAAGCTACAATTACAAACAACGATCAAACTTTCACAAAGAAGAACTTTGCAGCTAAAACTTCGAAAAAGAACAAATATAGTTTGATTGAGGGCAATATTAATAAAGGTGGAAACCAGATTACAATCAGTAGTTTAAATGGCAAGGTCGAATTTTATCAGTATGGTAACCCTGTATATCTACCCCCGGTAATGGTTGCTCCATAAACGGCTCAAATATTACTGTTCGTTTAACATTTTAATAAAATCAAAAACCCGTTCAGGCCATCCCGCCAGATGGCCTTTACCTATGGCTAAGCCGTAGCCATGTCCGCCATAAGTGTAAATGTGCATTTCGGCTTTTATGCCTTTCTCAATCAAAGCCTCATAGTAAACAATTGAATTTTTAACCGGAACTGCTTTATCGTCGCTCGAATGGATAAGTATAGCCGGAGGTGTTTGTGCTGTTACTTGTTTTTCGCTCGAAAAATATTCCATCAACTGGGCATTTTCGCCCACTAAAGCTTTGCGTGAGCCTTGATGTTGAAAATCGCCTGTAAAAGTGATTACCGGGTAAATGAGCAGCGAAAAATCGGGGCGGCACGAGAGACGATCAACAGGGTCGACAGCCTCGGGGTTTCCATAGTCGAAATGTGTGCTTAACGATGATGCCAAATGCCCGCCGGCCGAGAAACCCATAATTCCAACTTTATTCGGGTCAATGTTCCATTTTTCGGCATTAAACCTTACCAGTCGCATGGCACGTTGGGCATCTGTTAATGGAATGATATGCGCTTCGGTTAAATTGCTGCTTATGGGTAAACGGTATTTTAAAACAATAGCAGCAATTCCTTTTGCGTTGAAAAATTTTGCTACATCTTCGCCTTCGTAATCGTAGGCCAAACGGTGATAACCTCCGCCAGGGCATATAACAACAGCTTGACCTGTTGCATATTTTCGTGATGGCAGAAAAACAGCAATATCGGGAACCTGAACATTGGCAATGCGAACAATATCGGTACTATCGCGAATCTCAATTTCGGCACTTGGTTCCGAATTGGGGATTTCACCTTTAGGGTAAAGCTCAAGTACTACATTTTGTCCCCAGGTGTTTGTGAATAACAGTAATCCCAAAAGAAGTAATGTTGTTTTTGCTTTCATTTTTAAGGTTTTTATTGAAAGTTAGTATACTTATATTCTTTAAAAAAACCGATCAGTAATAGCTTCAACCATCGAAACAAAAACGTTTGTTTTAAACCATTGAAAACCGTAAAGCAGGTAAAGTAGGCATAAACCCAGCAAAAAAGCAAGAAATGAACCCAGTTTACGTCCTCCAAGTTTTTTCCCGGCTTTCAAAAATTTGTCGCTGATTTTTGTTGCCCATTTATCGAGGTATTTAAAAAGCGGATAGTATATAAGTAAAACGACGGCCATGCCTATCCAAGTAAAAATGTGCGGAGCATATTGCCACCGGTACGAAAGCATGTAATTATCAATCCAAATGGTGAGCAGGTTGGCAAACAAAATGCCTAAAATTAGCACCATAAACTTAAAGAAATTGCGGAAATTCATTTTTTAAATTTTAGTAATAAAGTTTCAATTCTTTTTTCTTATAGTTGATTATTGCTTGGTACTTTACTAAAAAGTCGCTGCCAATTAGGCCTACAATTTGTTCGTCGGAAAATTTGCTGTATAGTTCGTTAATAAACTTAAGGTTGATCAGAGCAACAGGCTCGTCGATCAAGTGCAAAGCGCCAATGTTAATCGAATGAAGCATCCCCACCTGAGTTTCAATATTTCCCTCACCAATTCCGGCCGATTGAATTTCGGTGTTGTTCATTTCAACTACTTTAAAGTGATTTTTTAAGTTGATATCGAAAACAGTTTTCGATGCGCCGGTGTCGATTACCCATTTGCCCCAGTTATTGCCCGACAATTGGCTATTAAGCAAAATATGGAAGTTTTGATCTTCGAGTTCAATCAACTCAACTGGTACTATTGTAATTTTTTTTCGTGCCATAATTGCCACGAATATAAAAAAAACGACGCCCTTGAGCGCCTGTTACAATTAAATAACTATAAAAAATAAAAAAAGGGGCCATCCCAAGCTCTCGAAACAGCCCCATGAGTTGAGAAAATATATCTGGTAATCCTGCGAGGTTTTACTTTTTTTGTTCCAAACCAATGTTCAGTTCGTGAACTTCGTTGGTTTGAACAAGTATTGGAGCTGTTTCAACTTCGTTATACGAAATCATTTCAATAACAAGTTTGTAGTTTCCTGGCATAACATCAACAAATTTGAAATTACCTTCAAAATCGGAATATATCAGTTGTTCTGTACCTTCAATTTTTAAAGCAACGCCTACAAGTTCTTCGCCGGTAGTTTTATCACATACCTTACCGCTCAGAATGCTTGTTTGCATAATTATTGGTTGCTCTATTTCTTTTTCCTGATTGTTTTTAGCTGTAAGAGTCCCACAAACTAACAAACCTATTAATGCAATAACAATTGTTCTCATTTTCTGTTGATTATATTGATAACGCAAAAATAGGTGCTATATATTAACTAAATATTAGTGCTACTTTATATATGCTTTATCGTAATGTTATCAAAATTAATCGGTGTTAAATATCGATCATTTTAATGTTAAGCACTTAGTCTTGTAAAAACTGGTTCAACAAGCCTCCGGTTTCTTTGCGTTGGTTGCCTCCGCCACGGCTAAGTTCACGCACCAATTTACTAATAGGCATCGATTGAATCCAAATTTTGCCATAACCGCTAAGTGTTGCCAAAAAAATGCCCTCGCCGCCAAATATCATCGATTTTAGGTTGCCGGCTTGTTGAATGTCGAAATTAATGCCTGCTGTATAACCAACCACGCACCCGGTATCAACCCTTATTGTTTCTCCGTTTAGTTCGCGTTCAATTACACTTCCACCTGCGTGAATAAAAGCCATGCCGTCGCCTTCGAGCCTTTGTAAGATGAACCCTTCGCCACCAAAAAAGCCGGCTCCAAGTCGCCTGTTCAAAGCAATCGAAACACTTGTTCCCATTGCAGCACACAAAAAAGCATCGCGTTGCACAATTACCGAATTACCGTAACGTTGCAAATCGATTGGGATTATTGTTCCTGGATAGGGGCCTGCAAATGCTACATGGCTTTTACCACCATAGCCTCGGTTGGTAAAGTGAGTAAGGAAAAGCGATTCACCTGTAAGCATGCGTCCTGCACCTTTAAGTAGTTTGCCAAAAAGTCCTTCGCCAGGGTTTGATCCGTCGCCCATTTTGGTCTGAAAGTCAATACCTGGTTCCATATATAACATTGTTCCTGCTTCGGCAATAACAGTTTCGCCCGGGTCGAGTTCTACCTCAACCAGTTGTACATCGTGTCCAATAATTTTGTAGTCAATTTCGTGTGATCTCATTGTTCTATTTTTGATTTGAATTGGAGCGAAGATAATTATTTATGTTTTTACTTTTTTGAACATAGGTTCTGAAATAGGCAGGTTGCAGATAATCGTCGGTATGTTGTTTGTTTTTATGGGTTTTTTCCTATCTTGAAGCACATTTACATGCATTTTCAAAGCGCAAAAATAATACATCAAAAAAATGTGCATTACTCATCGCATCAGTCTGGTATTTAAATTGGCATTTTTAGCAATAATGCTGAATTACAGCACAATATTATATGCTACAGTTAAAAATGTAGGGGCCCCAGTGGTACAAAATTTCACCCGAAACCAATACAGCGCCGGCACACAAAACTGGTCGGCAACACAGGGCAGTAATGGTGTTATGTACTTTGGCAATAATCAAGGTCTTTTGCGCTTCGATGGGCAATATTGGAATCTTTTCGGTATTCCAAACGGCTCGAATGTCCGTTCGGTTTACTTCTCCGAAAGCGATCAACGTTTGTATGTGGGTGCTTATAACGATTTTGGTTATTATACCAACGACTCAGTCGGAAATTTAATTTTTGTTTCGTTACTGCCGCTGCTTGATAAAACCTTTGGCGATATTGGCGATGTTTGGAAAATATACGAAGGCCCATGGGGGATTGTTTTTCAGGCTTTTGAAGGACTATTCTTTTATAATAACGAAACGATAGAATATGTTAGGCCGCGTTCGATTTTTCACTTCTCATATTACGTTAATGGTGTGCTTTATGTTTTCGATCGCGAAAACGGGTTAATGGAATATCGCAATGGCTATTTACGTAAGTTACCCGGTGGCGAGTTTTTTGCCAATATAGAGGTTTGGGCTGTTTTGCCTTTAAATAACGACGAAGTATTGATTGGTACTGCTTCGAAGGGGTTGTTTCATTACAATGGAGTTGAAGTAAAAGCTTGGGAAACGCCCGTTAATCAGCTGTTAAGAAGATATCAGATATATTCCAGCCTCGTAATCGATGATGAATATTTTGCTTTTGGAACCATTCAAAACGGCTTGCTCATTTGTAATAAAAGGGGAGAGCTTGTTCAAATGGTTAACCGCGAGAAAGGATTGCAGAACAATACCATATTAAGCATGACCCTCGATATTGACGGTAACTTGTGGCTTGGCCTCGATAATGGGATAGACTATGTTGAAATAAATTCGGCAATCACCTTGTTACAAGATTTTTTCGACTTTGGTACCGGCTATACATCAATTGCGTTCAACAACTGGTTATATTTAGGCACAAACCAAGGCCTTTTTTGTAGCCCCATCAACGAGCTTTTTGATCCACTGCTCGATGCTTCAAGTTTTAAAATGGTTGAAAATACATCGGGACAGGTATGGAGCTTGCAAGAAATTAACGGCAAATTGTTTTGCGGGCACAACAATGGAAGCTTTTTGGTTGAGGCTGACTCGGCAGTTCTGATCAGCAGTATTCCGGGGTGTTGGGCTTATAACCAACTTATTGGTCACCCCGATTTATATATCGAAGGTACTTACAACGGAATGGAGCTTTGTAAGTTCGAAAATGGCACTATGGTGCATCTAAACAACATAAAAGGAGTTGATTTTTCGTGTCAGGAAATTGCAATCGTTCACGACAAACATATCTGGGTAAGCCATGCTTTTAACGGTGTTTCATTGTTTCGTTTAAATGCTTCCCTCGATAGTCTCGAGTTGGTTAAGAAATATACTATCGACGACGGGTTACCATCAAACTATCTCAATAAAATAAAAAAATTAAACAATGGTAATATCATCTTAACTACTAGCGATGGTATTTATCAGCACAATCCGGCAATAAATAATTTTTTCAAGTCGGTATATTACAATAACCAGTTTCAAAATAAAAATATTCAATATTTACAAGAAGATGAAAACCTCAATATTTGGTATGTAACACAAAACAACGAAGGAGGGGTGTTAAGGTATCTCGAAGATGGTACTTATTCGAATGTTGCATATCCTTTCAATAAACTAAAAGGCAAGTTTATTGGCAGTTTTTTTCATTTCAATACCATCGACGACGAAAATGTTTTAATTGCCCTCGAAAAAGGCTTTGCCCATTACAACCCAAAGGTTATTGTTGATTACAGGCGTAAGTTCAATGCAGTACTTAATTCTGTTGCTTTGCTCAATTCGGGCAAGGTACTTTATAGTGGCACATTGGTAAGCAATTTGAACAACCAATACCAAGTGAATCCAAGTGTCGATTACAAAAATAACTCGTTACGCTTTACTTTTTCGGCAATGTTTTACGAGGGCAATAGCGAAACAATGTTCTCGTACCAACTTAACGGGTTTGATGAGAACTGGTCGGAATGGCAAACCAGCCCAATAAAAGAATATACCAACTTGCCCGATGGCGACTATACTTTTAACTTAAAAGTGAAAAATAACTACGATATTGAAGTATTGGCCCAACCTTTTAGTTTTACCATTTTGCCTCCCTGGTATAAAAGCACCGGAGCAATTATCGGGTATTTTATCCTATTCTCGGTTTTTGTGTGGTTTTGGGTATTTTTGTTTATTAAACGAGTAGAAAAATCACGAGTAAAAGAAAAAGAAATTCAACGTAAGAAATATCTCGAACGCGAGGAAAAGCTCAAACACGAAACGCTTGAGGCCGAAAAAGAAATAATAAGGTTACGCAACGAAAAACTAAGGGCCGATATGATTCACAAAGACAAGGAACTGGCAAATACAGCAATTAACCTTGTTCAAAAAAACAAACATCTCAATAAAATTAAAGGCGAACTCAAAAAAATTCAATCCGAAATAAAAGAAGAGCTTATCAAAAGCCGTTTGGCAATGATTATTCGCAAAATTGAAAAAGAAACCAACAACGATGAGTCGTGGTCGATTTTTGAAACCAATTTTGAACAGGTGCACGAAGATTTTTTGAAACGCATACGCGAGCGTCACCCCGACATAACACCTAAAGAGTTAAAGTTATCGGCCTATTTACGTATGAACATCTCGAGTAAAGAGATTGCGGCACTTATGAATATTAGTACCCGTGGGGTTGAAATAAGCCGTTACCGCTTGCGAAAAAAACTAAATATCGATCGATCGACTAACCTGATCGACTACATTCTTTCAATTTAAGAATATTCTCTGCTTGAGCAATATGAAAATCTTCGACGTGTAAATAATATAATTTCGTAAAGCACATTAAAACAATAAAATACAATTTTTGTGATGTATTTTTGTTGTGTTAAATAATGTGAAATGTAGTGTTTTTGTAAAAGCCTTTTATTTGCCTTTTGTGCAATACTTTCATTAATTGCAGTCAGAATTTTCATACATACGGATCGGTTTTCAGGGCAAACAAACCTATTAGCATCCGAAAATATCCGTAAAATGTTTACCTAAAATAACTTAAAATGAAAAAAGGACTGTTATTACTATTGTTAATTGTGTTGTATGGCATAGCAAATGCCCAACAAAACACTGTTACCGGTACGGTAACTTCGGCCGACGATGGCAGCACGCTACCTGGCGTAAGCGTTGCCATTAAAGGCACAACTAAAGGTACTATTACCGATATCGACGGTAAGTACTCGCTGGTAGTCGATGATGCAGATGCAACTTTATTATTTGCATACGTTGGCATGCGCAATCAGGAAATTGCTTTAAATGGCCGGCAAGTTATCGACATCGCACTCGAAACCGATATGATGGGTGTTGACGAAGTTGTTGTTGTTGGATACGGTGTTACCAAAAAAAGTTTGGTAACTGGTGCTATTGCTAAAATGGGTTCCGAGGATATTGAAAAAACCCGTTCAACACGTATCGAAAACGCTTTACAAGGCAAAACGGCCGGTGTTTTGGTTCAGCAAAGTTCGGGTGCTCCGGGTGCCGAGCAAAACATCATTATCCGTGGGGTAGGTTCCGATAACTCGGTTCGCCCAATTTATGTAATCGATGGTATGCGTACCGATGGGATCGATTGGCTCGACCCTCAGGATATCGAATCGGTTGAAATACTTAAAGATGCTGCATCGGCAGCCATTTACGGTACCGAGGGTGGTAACGGCGTTGTGCTCATTACTACCAAAATGGGCCGCGGCGGTAAAACAAACCTTTCGTACGATGCATCGTACGGTATCCAAAGTGTAGCCTCCAATTTTAAAACACTCGATACCGAAGGTTACCTGAACTATTATCGTACCGCTTTGATTAACGATGACCTGTCAGGAAAAACTACTTGGGAGAAAGCCATGGAAGTTTATCCCGATTCGGAAGTTAACACTAATTGGCTCGACGAAATTTTTAATCCTGCTCCTGTTCAAAAACATAAAATTGGAGTAGATGGTGGTACCGATAAATCTAAGTACTACTTCTCACTTTCATACACTAACCAAGATGGTATAATTGGTGGCGGACAAAGCAACTTTACACGTTATGCTACAAAATTCAACCTCGATTCGAAAGCTACCGATTGGTTAACCTTGGGCGCACGTGTGTCGTACACTCATAGCCGTAAAAAGGGTATTCACCAAAACGACGTGTTCGGTTCGGTAACCAACAACGCTGTTGTTCTCGATCCAACAACACCGGTTTATTACAACGATATCTCCGAATTTAGCGATCGCGACCGCAATAACATGGAAAAAGCATGGGGACCCGAATGGTATCTCAATCCAACTTTGTTCGACGAAAACGGTTACTTCGGTATTTCGCAAAATGTATTGAACGAAATTCAGAACCCCATTCGTCAGTTGTACAACGACCGCGACCAAGACATTATTAATAAATTGTTTGGTGGTGTTTATGCCGAAATCGATTTCTTCGAAGGCCTTAAGTTCCGGACCAATTTCGACATCGACATGTCGCACAACTACAACCGAGGATGGTCGGGACGTGGTTATACAAACAGTATGAATGCTCCAGGTGTTCGTAGTACTGCAACCCAGCAAATCAACATGTATTTTACATGGCAATGGGAAGGATACTTTACCTATAATAAGCAAATTGGCGATCACAATGTAGGTGCAGTACTGGGTACTTCGGCACGCGAATATACCCACGAATACCTTGGCGGGCGTGGAGCCGACCTTAAAAAAGAAACCGACAATTATGCCTGGATCGATTATGGCTTGTACATCGATACTTTAAATAATACTGCTTGGGGTGGTTTAGGCGGATGGG
>DAOSWJ010000014.1:0-23891 GCA_035380005.1 Prolixibacteraceae bacterium
GCTTGTCGATGGGTGGTGGCCAATCGCTCAATTTTGGCTTGGGCAACCTCGACCACTTTGCATGGGTAGCCGGTTTTTCGTCGGCACCTAACACAAAAGCGCCCGAACAGTTGCTGCCCGATACCGATAAAGCCAAAAGTATGCTCAACCTTTTGTTTATTTCATGTGGCGACGATGATAATTTGATCAGTTTTAGTAAACGTACACATGATTATTTGACTGACAATTCGGTTCCTCATATTTATAGGGTTATTCCGGGCGGAAAACACGATTTTGAAGTGTGGAAAGATGGCTTGTATCAATTTGTACAAATGCTTTTTAAACCTGTTGAACTTAGCTCAAACGTAACTACTTTAAAAGATGCCTACAAAGGTAAATTTGTAATTGGTACAGCGCTTAATACACCTCAAATTACAGGTAAAGCAATTGAAGAGGTAAATATTATTAAAACACATTTCAACTCAATAGTAGCCGAAAACTGCATGAAAAGTGGTCCGATTCAACCCCGCGAAGGTGAATTTGATTTCACTCTGGCCGATCAGTTTGTTGAGTTTGGTGTGCAAAACAATATGCACATTGTTGGCCACACACTTATTTGGCACTCGCAAGCTCCACGTTGGTTTTTTACCGATAGCGAAGGCAATCAGGTGTCGCCCGAGGTTTTAAAAGAGCGGATGAAAAATCACATTTATACAGTTGTTGGACGATATAAAGGCAAAGTAAACGGTTGGGATGTGGTTAACGAAGCGATAAACGACGACGGCTCGTACCGTAACAGCCGTTTTTATCAGATTTTAGGCGAAGATTTTATTAAATACGCTTTTCAATATGCACACGAAGCCGATCCCGATGCCGAGTTGTATTACAACGATTATTCAATGTCGGTACCCGGGAAAAGAAATGGAGTAGTTGCAATGGTTAAAAAACTGCAAGAACAAGGCATTAAAATTAGCGGCATTGGTATGCAAACCCATGTGGGCCTCGATTATCCCGAACTATCGGAGTTTGAAGCAAGCATGAAAGCTTATGGCGATTTAGGTGTAAAAGTAATGATTACCGAAATGGATGTGAGTGTTTTACCAACTCCCGAATGGGGGCGTGGTGCCGATATTGCTACAAATATCGATTATCAGGCAAAATATAACCCATATACACAAGGTTTGCCCGACAGTGCCAGCGTTCAACTTGAAAACAGGTATGCCGATTTTTTCAAGCTCTTTATGAAATACGATTTTGTTAGCCGAGTTACTGTTTGGGGTGTCACCGACGCTAACTCGTGGAAAAACGGCTTCCCCGTTCGTGGTCGCACCGACTATCCTTTGCTGTTCGATCGAAACAACCAACCAAAATCGGTTGTGCAACATTTAATTGATTTGGCTGCAACAGAACAATAATTTTTAATAAGAAATTGGTGTGTTTGGGTAGTTGATAAATTTTGTTATTACAAGTGGTTAATTATTAGTAGAATATAAGATATGAAGATATGCCCATATTTGGTAAGTGCCAAAATGGTGATTATTAGCTATGGGCATTCTCCCGCCTTGGCGGGACAGGCTATCTGACCTTTAAAAATAAAATAATATACAGATGAAAATTACATTACAAAAAATGGTATCGGGCAAGACCTCGTTATTTGTTGTTCTTTTTACAGCGTTATCCTTATCGGGTTTTGCAAAAAACAACAAGAAAGAAAGCAATGTACCTGCTTTTTCAAATTTTAGGTACGAAGGCAAAGATCAGGTTTATATCGATAATCCGCTAAAAACCGACGAGTTTTACAGTCCGATTATTCAAGGCTGTTACCCCGATCCGGCTATAACTCGTAGGGACAACGATTATTTTTTGGTTCATTCATCGTTTGCCATGTTTCCGGGTGTACCCATTTTTCATTCAACCGATTTGGTAAACTGGAAACAAATTGGACATGTGCTCGACCGCACTTCGCAGTTAAAGGTCGAAGATTGCGGAATTAGTGCAGGAGTTTATGCTCCGGCTATTAAATACAACCCCAACAACGATATGTTTTACATGATTACCACCCAGTTTTCAGGCGGTTTTGGCAATATTGTAGTTAAAACCAACGATCCGTTCAAAGGGTGGAGCGATCCGTATAAACTTAAATTTAACGGTATCGATCCTTCGTTGTTTTTCGACGACGATGGCAAGGCCTATGTGGTACACAACGATGCACCCGATCAGGGCAAAGAACTATATAATGGCCATAGGGTTATCAAAATTTGGGATTACGACGTTGAAAACGATCAGGTAATTGAAGGTACCGACAAAATCATTGTCGATGGTGGTGTCGATTTATCGAAAAAACCAATTTGGATTGAAGCTCCGCATATTTACAAAAAAGATGGAAAGTACTACCTGATGTGTGCCGAAGGAGGAACCGGAGGCTGGCACAGCGAAGTAATTTTCAAAAGCGACAATCCGCGTGGTCCTTATGTTCCTGCACCAAGCAACCCAATTCTTACCCAACGCCATTTTCCTGCCGATCGCGAAAATAAAGTTGATTGGGCAGGGCATGCCGATTTGGTTGAAGGCCCCGACGGAAAATATTATGGTGTGTTCCTGGCAGTACGTCCTAACGAAGAAAACCGTGTGAATACCGGCCGCGAAACATTCATCCTTCCGGTTGACTGGAGCGGTGAGTTTCCCGTATTCGAAAATGGTTTGGTGCCTCTTGAACCAAAACTAAAAATGCCCAAAGGGGTAACAAATAAAACGGGTAAAGATGGTTTTATGCCAAACGGAAATTTTGTTTATGCCGACGATTTTAGTGCCGAAAATCTTGATTATCGCTGGATTGGACTTCGTGGGCCACGCGAAAATTTTGTAACAAAAACAAAAAACGGCATTCAAATTACTCCATTCGAAACCAACATTAAAGAAGTAAAACCAACATCGACATTGTTTTTGCGCCAAATGCACCGCAATTTCTCTTACAATGTTACTATCGATTATCAACCAAAATCAGAAACCGATTTGGCAGGTATTGTTGCCCTGCAAAGCGAAGTTTTTAACTATGTGTTTGGGATTACCAAAAAAGGCGATGATAATTACATCGTGTTGCAAAAAAATTATCGCAAAGGTCGTTGGGGCCGCCAAACCGAATCGGAAATATTGGCAAGTGCCAAAATCGATATCAGCTCACCCGTACAATTGCAGGTTGCTGCCAATGGCGATAAGTACGAATTTTTGTACGCATTAAACGGCGGAGAATTTCAAACATTGGGTGGTACCGTTTCGGGCGACATACTTTCGACCGATGTGGCCGGTGGTTTTACAGGTTGCCTATTGGGCTTGTATGCAACAAAAACAAACGATGCTTTACCTGAGTAGGTATTCATAGGTTCATAAATAGTTTAGTTATGTTAGTAAAGTGGATTTTTATAGGGGCAGTTTTGGTTTTTGGATTGCAGGCTTGCAGTACAAAAACCGAAACAACCCCTTTTACCAACCCCGTAATGTGGGCCGATGTGCCCGATATGTCGATAACCCGTAATGGTAGCGATTTTTTTCTTATCAGCACAACAATGCACCTTATGCCCGGAGCTCCGGTAATGAAATCGCGCGATTTGGTACACTGGGAAATTGCCAGTTATGTTTTCGACAGCCTTACCGATCATTCCGGGTATGATTTAATTGACCGAACGGTTTATGGACGTGGCCAGTGGGCATCTTCAATACGTTATCACAATGGGAAATATTACGTTCTTTTTTCTCCTAACGATCAGCCTTTCAGTTCGTACATATATGAATGCAGCGATCCGTCTTTAGGCAACTGGCAGTTGTTAACCCGAACGCAACATTTTCACGATGCATCGCTATTTTTCGACGACGATGGACGGGTGTATGTTTTTTATGGAACAGGACAGTTACGTGAGTTGAAAAGCGATCTCTCGGATGTAAAACCCGATGGTGTAGACATGAAAATTTTTGAGCGCGATGCCGACGAAACCGGATTATTGGAAGGAAGCCAGATAATTAAGCATAACAACAAGTACTATCTGCTTATGATTTCGTGGCCTCGTAACAAACCTCGTCGCCAGTTGTGCTATCGTGCCGATAATATTACTGGGCCTTACGAAAAGAAAGTAATACTTGAAGACAATTTTGCAGAATTTCCATATTGTGGCCAAGGTTGTATTATCGACGATGAAAACGGGAATTGGTACGGTTTAATATTCCAGGATCGGAATGGTGTTGGCCGTGTGCCCTTGCTTATGCCTGTGCGTTGGGAAGACGGATGGCCCATGCTCGGCGATGAAAATGGTAAAGTGCCCCTCAATTGGCAAACTCTACTTAAAACTTACGATACTGGTAAGCGTATTGTTGAAAGCGACGATTTTGCTTCGGAAAAACTAAAAATTAACTGGCAATGGAACCACAACCCTGTAAATTCAGCATGGTCGTTAACCGAACAGGCAGGTTATTTACGGTTGAAAACAAGTCGCGTAGTCGATAATTTGTTCTTGGCGCCCAATACAATTACTCAACGCATGGAAGGGCCAAATTGCAGTGGTGTTGTGGCAATCGATGTGTCGAACATGCTCAATGGCGATGTGGCCGGATTTAGCGCATTTAACGGCGATGCAGGCCTTTTGTCAATAAGCATTAACGACAATAAAAAATACTTATCGATGGCCACAAATTCGGTTCGCCTCGATAATAGAACAAAAGCAGTAACAGGTGTCGATGTTGATATTGTAGAACGTGTTGAAATTGAAAAAGATATAGTATATCTTCGTATCGATGCCGATTTTAATCTGAACAGGGATTTAGCTACTTTTTATTATAGTTTCGATAACGAAAATTGGACAGCAATTGGCTCCGAGTATAAAATGATATTTGACTACCGGAGGCTTTTTATGGGCAGTAAATTTGCAATTTTCAATTATGCAACAGAGCAAATCGGCGGATACATTGATGTCGATTTCTTTGAATACAACAGAACGATTCACTATTAAAAAGGTTTGTTTATGGGTTTACTCGCAGCACGTAAATTTTTGTTTTTTTGTTTCATATTCGTTATTGGCTTTCAGAATCTGAATGCACAGAATTCCGATTCGATCTCCGATGAAGTTATGTATAAGGATTTTAAAACCGAGTTCATGTTTGAAGCCAAGGTGAAAATTGGCAACATGATCAATGTTGGCGAAAGTAAGCGTGGTGTAAGGCGCGTAATACCAATTACCGGAGGTACATTCAATGGTCCAAAAATAAAAGGCGAAGTATTGCCCGGAGGCGAAGATTGGCAACTGGTTCGCCCCGATGGTGATACCGAATTATATGCACGCTACCTTTTAAAAACCGATGACGGACACGTTATTCAGATAATTAATCAGGTTTTGATGCACATGGGAACACCAACCGAAGGTTTCTACTGTCGTTCGGTTATCGATTTGGAAGCTCCTGTCGATAGCCAATACGATTACCTGAACCATTCAATATTTATTGGAACACTCAACATGCCAAAGTTGGACCCGGGCGAAGAGCCTTATGTAATAATTGGTGTTTATAAATTGTTTTAGCTTAAAATCAATATTTGAAAATATATCGTTATGAGAAAGTTTAGGTACACATTAAAAAGAAATTATTTGCTTATGTGCGTTGTGCTGATTTCGGCCTTGCATCTTACTGCATGCACAAATGGTAGTGATGATCAACAAATTGATCAAACTACAGGTAAATTTGTACACCGTTTTGCCGGTAACCCATATCTGCCATTATGGGAGCATTTGCCCGATGGCGAACCACGTGTTTTTGAAGATCCCGATAATCCGGGGAAATTTAGAGCTTACATTATAGGTTCACACGATGTGCGTTTCAGAAGTTATTGCGGACCCGATATTCGAATGTGGTCGGCTCCGGTTGAAAACTTGGCCGAGTGGCGCGATGAAGGTTCAATATTCACTTACAATATTGAAGACCAGTGGGACGTGATGTATGCGCCCGACCTGGTTGAGGTAAAGCGTAAAGATGGCACCAAAGATTATTACCTGTTTCCACACAGTCGTGGCCGCCATCGCGAAGCTATGGTTTGCAAAGGAAGCCGCCCCGACGGTCCTTTTACACCCATTAACCTTACCGAAGATGGAACACGTACAGTGCCGGGCAGTATTCTGGGTTTCGACCCTGCTGTTTACATTGAATATGTAACCGATCCGAACGATCCCGATTTCGAAATTGGCTTCCGCGCATACGGTTTCTGGGGTTTTCAACGTTCGTTGGCTGCGCAGCTCGATCAAAATACCATGTACTCGTTGCGCCCGGGTACCGAAATTATCCCTTTTATGATCCCGGCAAGCGCTCGTTACGGAGTTATCCGCGACCCCGAAGGAACAGAATATCCAAATGTTTACCCCGATCAGGATCTGGGAACATTCAACTTCTTTGAAGCTTCGTCGATACGTAAAGTGGGCAACAAATTCATAACTGTTTTCAGTGGCTATTCAGGCCCCGAATATGGTACAGGTAGTTCAAACTCAACCTTGCGTTATGCCGTTGCCGACACTCCGCTTGGTCCATGGAAAAGTGGTGGTGTGTTGATCGATTCGCGTGGCCCGGTATTGAATAACGACGGGTCAAAAATCGTAACCTCAAATGGCGGGCACAACACCCACGGCAGTATTGAGCAGATTAATGGTCAGTGGTATGTTTTCTATCACAGGCCGCCACGTAATTTCGGTTTTGCCCGTCAGGCTGTGGTTGCTCCAGTAACTATTCAGTGGGACGAAAAACCGGTTGCCGAAGGTGGAACAGCTGTAATTCGTGGCTTCGATCCGTATGCAAAAGATCAAATTTGGACTTTAAAAGATAACAATGGTGTTGAATACAAAGGTGCCGAAGTTACTTCGGAAGGTTTCAACGTTTATGGCCTCGATCCGTACCAATTCTATTCGGCCGGCTATGCCTGCTACCTTTCCGATGTTGGCTTGCAACAAGATTCGTGGGATATTTGGGACAATCACATGCCTATTACCAATGTGAAAAACAGCAATATTGTTGGGTTCAAATATTTCGGTTTTGCCGGCCTCGAAAATGACACCAAAGGGCTGAAGGCTTTCGAAGGTGCTAAAAAAGGAAACCAAACAGCTTTCAACCTTTTTATTACTCCAAAAACCGAAAATGCTTTTAAAGTGAATGTTTGGTTAGACGGTCCTTGGGACAATGCCGCTTGGAACGGTAAAAAAATCGGGGTGATTGAAGTTCCGGCTAACTCAAAGCAGGAAACAACAAAATTCACCATCGATGTAGCCAGCTTTGTTGAAGGATTGGACAAAAAACACGCAATATTCCTGGTGGCCGAAGGTGAAGGTTCCGATGCGCTTTTCGATTTTATTGGCTTGGGTTTCAGCTCAGCTAAAAAACCAATCGAACGTCATGTTGCACCAACAGTAAGTATTTCGGTCAACGGAAAAGATATTGAAGTGCCAGCAACTCCGGTGCGTTCAACCAATGCCAACGGAATTACCGGCTATAATTTGTATGAAACAACAGTTTCAATACCTACGGGTTCGGAAAAAATACCGGTTGTGAAAGCCAAAGCCGACAACAGCAAAGTGAAAGTGAGCATTGAACAAGCTCAGTCACTTAACGATGCTGCCTATGTTAAGTGTGATTACAAAGGTGTTGTAAAAACATACAAACTTAACTTTGTTGCCGAATAACCAAATTCAAAACTATTATGAAGTATTTACAACTTACAACTATATTTTTTTTATTGGCAAGCTTTTTTGCATGTACACAAGAAGCGGTGCAGCCCGACGAGAATCCGCAGGCCTTTCATTTATCGGCTGTACGTTTATTGGATAGCCCTTTTAAGCATGCCAGCGAGTTGAATGTAAACTATGTGATGGCGCACGATCCTGATCGGCTTTTAGCGCCTTTTTTGATCGATGCAGGGCTTGAGCCAAAAGCCGAGCGATACGGGAATTGGGAAAATACCGGCCTCGACGGACATACTGCCGGGCATTACCTTACCTCGTTGGCATTAATGGTGGCTTCGGAAAACAATGCCGAAGCTCGTGAACGGCTCACTTACATGGTAAATGAGCTGGCGCGTTGCCAGCAGGCTAACGGAAACGGTTATGTGGGAGGAATACCTGGTGGTAATGCCATGTGGAACGAAATTGCACAAGGCAACATTCGTGCAGGCGGGTTTTCATTGAACGGGAAATGGGTGCCGCTTTACAATATTCACAAGCTTTTTGCAGGTTTGCACGATGCTTATGTTTTTGCAAAAAACGAAAAGGCATTTGAGGTTCTTGTTGCGCTTAGTGATTTCTTTGTTGAAATGTGCAGTAATTTGAGCGACGAGCAAATTCAGCAGATGTTGGTTTCGGAACATGGTGGAATGAACGAAGCTTTTGCCAATGTTTACAACTTAACCGGAAACAGAAAGTATCTCGAATTGGCCAAAAGGTTTTCACATAAAGCTATTTTGAATCCTTTGTTGGCTTCCGAAGATAAACTGAACGGCTTGCATGCCAATACTCAAATACCTAAAGTGATTGGTTTTATGCGTATTGCCGAGTTGGAGAACGATACAGCATGGCACCATGCTTCGGAGTTTTTTTGGAATACAGTGGTCGAAAACCGCAGCATTGCAATTGGCGGAAACTCAACTCACGAACACTTTCATCCGTCAAACGATTTTTCGTCGATGGTTGAAACGCGCGAAGGACCCGAAACATGCAATACCTACAACATGATGAAGCTATCGAAGCTGTTGTACCAAAACGGTGGTGAGCTCAAGTATATCGACTATTACGAGAAAGCATTGTACAACCATATTTTGGCATCGCAACACCCGGGGCATGGGGGCTTGGTATATTTTACGCCAATGCGCCCGCAACATTACAGGGTGTACTCAAACCCCGAGCAAACATTCTGGTGCTGTGTAGGTTCGGGTATCGAAAACCACGCGAAATATGGCGAAATGGTTTATGCCCACGATCAGTCGAACTTGTATGTAAACCTCTTTATTCCTTCGGAATTAACTTGGGATGAAAAAGGTTTGGTGTTGGAACAAACTACAAATTTCCCCGAAGAGCCTTCAACAAACCTGACAATCACATTAGCCGAACCTGCTCAGTTTACCATTTTTGTTCGTCATCCGAAATGGAACGATAAAGCACCTTTAACCGTAAAGGTAAACGGTAAAAAGATGAAAGGAAAAAGCCTCCCTGGCGGTTACTTTGCCATAAACCGAAAATGGAGCAATGGCGACTGTGTTGAGGTAAAATTCGACATGTACACTTATGGCGAAAAATTTCCCGACAATTCTCCGTATATGGCTTTGATGCATGGACCCGTGGTTTTGGCTGCTGCAACAGGTACCGAAGATCTTGATGGCATTGTTGCCGACGATAGCCGTATGGGGCACGTGGCGCATGGCAAGCTTATCGCACGCGACGAAGCGCCCATGTTAATAATCGATAATGAGCAATGGGCTCAAAATATTGTTCCGCTCAATAACGGGCCTTTGACTTTCGGTTTTAACAAATTGCTTTATCCGGCCGAGGCCGATAGTTTACAGCTTATTCCGTTTTACCGCTTGCACGATGCACGTTATATTGTTTATTGGCAGGTGGCAAGCACCAACGAGCTTGCAAAAAAGCTCGATGAGCTAAAGGCGAAAGAAAAAGAAGCCATGGCTTTGGAAGAAATAACCATCGACAAGGTGGATACCGGCCAGCAGCAACCCGAATCGGATCATAATGTAAAGTTCGAAAAATCGGAGGCAGGTGTTTACAAAGACAGGCATTGGCGTCATGCAAGGGGATGGTTTTCGTACGAACTGAACGACCCCGAAATGGCTGCCAAAACACTTAGGGTAACTTACAGCGGAAACGACAGCGGGCGCAATTTCGATATTCTTATCAATAACCAGAAACTGGCTACTGTTAATTTGAAAGCCGAGCATGGCGATAGTTTTGTTGATGTCGATTACCCGATACCTACCCAAATGATAGCAAAAAATCGTAATGGCAAAATGGAAGTGATGTTTAAGGCGCACGAAAATTCAATGGCCGGAGGGGTGTTTATGGTTAGGTTATTGAAAGAATAAAACAAGATATTCAACTATATAAATCAATAATATAGAATTTATTGATTTATATAGTTGGCTAAATTGATACCTGCATAAAAACAGTAGGCTTATGTAAAATTAAAGCAAAATATCGTTATGATATATCGACTTGCTTGTATTATTGTATTTTTAATTATCGGAACTTGTTCTCAGTTTTTATATGGGCAAAAAATCCGGTTTTATAATTCTGAGCAAGGTTTACCCAATAGCTTAATACATAAAGTATCTCAGGATAGTTTAGGTTATATATGGATTGCAACCGAGAATGGTGCCAGTTGTTTCGATGGAGTACGTTTTACAACCTATCACCACGATAACAATAAGCAGGGAACAATAGCAAGCGATTTAGTTAAGGCCATTTTTACCGATAGTCAGGGGCTGACTTGGGTTGGTACATCAAACGGATTGCAAATATATGATCGGACGAACAACATTTTTAGGGATTTTCCCTTGCAGTGCCCTAATTTTAATTTAACCCCTTATATAACTTCGATAGTTGAAAGTATTGAAGAAGAAAAATTGCTGGTATCGGTGTCGGGGTATGGGATCATGGTTTACGATATTAACAACAAAAAGTTAGATATTGAAACGACCGAGCGACTAAAAGATACCTATAATAATAGCTATCTCGGAAATTTATTTACTGATTCAAAGGGTACTATTTGGTCGCATTCGGAACAAGGTAGTTTTTACCGCTTAAATTACTCAAACAAAAAACTTGAAAATATAATTTGGGGCGATGAACTTGCCGAAATTTCAAAAAAAGTAGTTGTATCGGCTATTGCCGAAGATCCTGTTAACCGCAACATGATTATTGGTACCTATAATCATGGTATTTTTATTTTCGATAGGGCGTTAAATTGTGTGCGAAGGCCAAAAGGTTTCAATAACCAGAATTTAAGGATCAGGTCGTTGTTGGCAGAAAGAATAGAAAAGACTAACACTCGTCCAAAAATATGGTTAGGTACCGAAGACTCAGGGTTGAAGTTATTTGATACAACTACTGAAGCTATTGTAATTCCCGATTTTGAATATGCACCAATCGATCTTGAAAACTGCAAGGTACATTCAATTATGCAAGATGTGCAAGGCAATGTTTGGGCTGGTATTTTTCAAAAAGGTTTGTTGATTGTTCCAAAGCTTTCAAATAGGTTCGATTATATAAAATTGTCCGGTTCAAAAGGCTCAATGAGCACCAATATCGCTTGTGCAACATCAATTGCCCGCGATCTGAAAAATAATTTATGGGTTGGTACCGATGGTGGAGGGCTTTTCAAAATAACTGAAAATGGAGAAAAAAAACGCTTCACAATCGACAATACCCCATTGCAAAACAATGCGGTTTTATCTTTAATCATCGATAAACAGGGCACTTTGTGGATTTCGACCTATATGGGAGGAATCACAACTTACAACGATCAAAATGGCTTTAGTACTTTTTCGA
The DNA here is from genome assembly GCA_035380005.1 of Prolixibacteraceae bacterium. Classification (GTDB taxonomy): domain Bacteria; phylum Bacteroidota; class Bacteroidia; order Bacteroidales; family Prolixibacteraceae; genus Roseimarinus. Next base: position 11,547 of record DAOSWJ010000014.1, read on the forward strand.
GCAACAAAGAATTGCAAAAAGTTATTTGTACTTGTTACGATGCAAAAAACAATTGCATTTATGTGGGAACGTTAGGTTATGGCGTGAAAATACTTTCGTTAAATGGGCGCGAAATTCAATCGCTACCCAATATCGATGAAATATTATGGACCAGTTCATTAACCATTGATAATAATGGCATTTTATTGATAGGCCACACCCAAGGACTTTGTTTTTATAATACACTTACCGGGCAAGAAACAAATTTAGATATTGCCCATAAAGTAAAGGGTTGTGCCATTAATGTATCAATGGTTGATAAAAATGGAAACTACTGGCTGGGTTCTTCAACAGGCTTGATATATGTAAATAGCTCAACACACGAAGTTGAGTTTTTTACCAAATCAAATGGTTTGCCAAGCAATTCGGTTTGTGCGATTCACGAAGATAAAAAAAGCCAAATTTGGATAAGTACAATGAATGGGATATCAAATTTCGATCCCGAAACAAAACAATTCAAGAACTATTATCTTGCCGATGGTTTGCAGGATAATGAGTTCAGAATGAAGGCATCGCATAAAGATGTTGATGGCAAATTGTTTTTTGGTGGCATTAACGGTGTTACTTCATTTTATCCGAAAAATATTGTAAATGAGGATAAGCTTGTGTCTAAAATTTACTTTTCAGAATTAAGGGTACTCAATCGCAAGATCGATTATGACGAATTACTGGGTACGGAGAATATAATTGACAAACATATTTCGCAAGCTAAACACATTAAACTGAAACATTCGCAAAATGTTTTTTCAATTGATTTTACTGTATTGGAATTTGCAAACCCTCTTAAGTTGGTGTATGGCTATATGCTCAATAATTTCGATAATGAATGGCAATATACCGGCTCAAACCACCGTATGGCAACTTATACGAATCTGCCTCAAGGCAAATATGTTTTAAAAATTAAAGCTTACTTTGAAGGCAATATTAACGAGGAGAATGTTGCTTACAACGATATAAATATTACCATTTTGCCACCTTGGTATAAAACATGGTGGGCATATATGATTTACCTTATCGTGTTCATGTTATCTTCTTGGGAAGTACAGAATTTTTTTATAAGAAGAAAAAATCACCAGCTAGAGCGGATCGAGTATGAAAAGAAAGAGATGAAGCTCCAGCTGTTTACCGATATTTCACACGAAATTCGTACACCTTTATCAATCGTTTTAGATCCGATTAAATCGATGCGTAAAACAGAAGCGGATAATAAACGAATAGAGGTGCTTAATTTCATGTACCGCAATGTTCTTCGCGTTTTAAGCTTGCTAAATCAAATGGTCGATATTCGGGAAATGGATAACCAACAGTTCAAAATGTGTTTCCAAAAAACCGATCTTTTTTCTTTTTTAAAAGACATCATGAAATCATTCGACCAGTTGGCACTTATGCGCAATATCGATTTCCGGATCGTTTCAAATTATACATCGCTCGATATTTGGATTGACCGGGTGCATTTCGATAAAGTTATTTTTAATATTTTGTCGAATGCTTTTAAAAATACTCCCGAAAATGGGATTATAATGATCAGTGTCGATTCGTTTTGGGTAAAGTCAGAAGACAAATCGGAAAGCAAGAAAAATGAATTTGTTGAAATTTGTATCGAAAATCTGGGAGTCAATATAGTTGAAGATGATATTGAACAAATGTTTGACCGTTTTTTCCAAAGCAAAAACAATTTATCGAGTGGTTCTGGAATTGGCATGTACCTGGCCAAAAAAATTGTTGAATCACACTTTGGTACAATAAAAGCACACAATGTTGAAAATGGGGTGGCCATTGTTATAAAAATACCACTTGGACTAAATCATTTAGCAAATGAGCTTTGCTTGGATATTGCAAATGTAAATGCCGACAGCCTTTCTATTGCAGGTTTTTCTGTTTCAGATAAAGAGCAAGTTGTTTCGTCTAATGGTCAACTTTTTTATCCCTTTCAAGGTGACGAAAAGCCTGCCCGTTCGATACTTTTGATTGACAATGATATTGATTGGGGCAATTACCTTCGTATGGAACTATCGTCGAAGTACAATGTTGAGATATGTAATGATCCTCAAAAAGCATGGAAGAGTATAATAAGCACAATGCCCGATGCCGTTTTAACCGATATTTTATTGCCCAATATTGACGGTATAACAATTTGTAAAAAAATAAAAGAAAATCCCGAAACAAACTTCATTCCTGTAATTATTCTTTCTTCTCTTACCGACGAAGATTCCGAACGTATGAGCTTTTCTGCCGGTGCCGACCATTTCATAACAAAGCCAACAAGCCTTGATTTACTAACATCTACAATTGACCAAGCAATACAAACCCGTGTAACATTAAGAAACAGGTTTAGGGCCGATTTGAAATATGACTTTGATAATGTAAAAATGATTTCCTCCGACAATAGGCTTATTGCAAAGGTAATTGAAACAATAAGGAATAATATTGAAAATGCCGATTTTAGTGTTGACGAATTAAGCAGCGAGGTAGGTCTGAGCCGGGTTCATTTGAATAGAAAACTAAAAGAAAACCTGAACATTTCACCTGGTAATTTAATAAAATCAATCCGCCTTAAACAAGCAGCATATTTGTTGGTTAACAACAAACTTAATGTTTCCGAAGTTGCTTTCAAATTAGGATACTCATCACACTCATACTTCTCAAATATTTTCAAAGAATATTTTGGAATGTCTCCAACCGAGTTTGTAAATAAATTTTCAGATACTGATAGTAAGGAAAACCTCACAAAAATTTTCGAGGTATAAGTAAGGTTTGAATACATCCCAAGTATTCTCTATTCCTGTAATCGAAATAAAGCTGTAATTCACATCGTATTTATGTATACTGCACATAATTAGTAGTATACGTTTTTGTGTTTTTTCAAAAACTAAAGTTTTTGTATCAATTTTATATAATCGAGCAAGCTCAAAATATAAATATTTGTATGTGTTAAAAATAATTCAATTTCTAACGAGATTTTTTTTGATAACAGATATCTAATCTAATTTCTATTTAACTATTTATAACTAAACTTAAAATTTAATGAAAAAAAATCGATTATTTCTATGGGCAATAGTAATGTTGCCATTATTGTTCTTTTCGATTTGGAGTTATGGTCAAACCTCATCAATAAGGGGTTTGGTTACCGACGAATCAGGTGAGCCCTTATTGGGTGTTAATGTAGTTGTACAAGGTACAATACGTGGAACAGTTACTGATATTGACGGGAAATTTGAGATTCAAGCTTCTCCTGACGAAACACTCAACTTCTCCTTTATTGGTTACATTAGTAAGAGCATAAAGGTTCAAAGCCAATCTGAAATTAATGTTCAAATGTCACCAACATACCTCGATATGGGCGAAGTAGTTGTTGTTGGATATGGTACCGTTAAAAAAAGTGACCTTACGGGGGCTGTTACCTCAGTAAAGTCAGATGAGCTTATGGCAAATGCTCCAACATCGGTTCAATCTGCTTTGCAGGGTAAGGCCGCCGGTGTTTTGATTACATCAGGCAACACTGTAAACTCAACTCCCAATATCCGCATACGAGGAAACCGTTCTATCGGTGCTAACAACGATCCCTTGTTTGTGGTTGACGGCTTTCCGATGAATGGTGGGTTGGAATCTATTAATCCGAACGATATTGCCTCTATTGAGATTTTAAAAGACGCATCGGCAACAGCTATTTATGGTTCAAGGGGAGCCAACGGTGTTATTTTAGTTACTACAAAAAAAGGTGAAGCTGGCAAGATTACAGTTGAATACGACGGATATCTCAGTATCGGAACACTTGATCGATACCGAAAGGTAATGAATGCCGGCGAATATGCCGATTTTGTTAGAGAAGGAAACCGAAAGTACATTTACGATGGAGAAGGGGGCTACACATTGGATCCGAAAAGCAGCTATAGCTCGTTGGTGCCCGATTATAATCAAGATATGAGCATGGTTTATTTTACCCAGGATCCATACTTGAAAGAATCAATCCAAAGAGGATGGGCTGATGGTACATGGAACCCCGACAATGTTCGCAGCTTTGATTGGCAAATGGCCGGTTATCGTGATTTTTCATCGTCACAAACTCATAACATTAGTATTAGGGGCGGCTCGGACAATACCATGGTCTTTTTCTCAGGCTCGTTTCTCGACCAAAAAGATATTCAATTACAATCTTTTCGCAAACGATATACATTGCATTTGAATGTTGATCAGAAATTTGGCGATCGAATTTCGATGGGAGGAAATGTCGATTTTTCTTATCTCAACTGGAACGATGGAAAAGGCATCCCAACTTTTTGGAACCCGCTTGGAACCCCATGGAATTCGCCTAATGGTGATGTTACCCTCGAAGGAGATCCTGCTTATGGCCTCATTGAACATCCTTGTGGCGAACCACTTCAGTACAACTCTTTTTACGATATCGATGGGGTGGTTAAGGATAATCAAAGCAACAATATTATGGCAAATTTATATTTTGAGCTTAAGCTTTTAAAAGGATTGTCATACAGGGCCAATTTTGGCACCTCGCTTTACCTTAAACAAGCTCAAGAGTTTTATAGCCATTTTTCAACAGTTACAGGTTTAGGCAACCCAAGGGCTAAGCAAAGTATCGATATAAACAGGGGATGGAATTTCGATAATATACTTGCTTATAACACAACTATTGGCGATCATGCTGTTGGTGCCACATTTGTTCAATCAAACGAAAAGTTTATATCAGAACCAGTATCTATTGAAGGGAACGATATTCCGTTTGAAAACCAAATGTGGTATTCGCTTGAATCGGCCGAAACACGTTCGCTTACAAGTGCATATACTCAGTGGAGTATGATGTCGTGGTTGGGAAGAGTTAATTATTCACTTAAAGATCGGTATTTGTTTACCGCATCAGTTAGGTACGATGGTTCTTCGCGTTTGGCCGAAGGACATAAGTGGGTTGCATTCCCCTCGTTGGCTTTGGGTTGGCGAATTACCGAAGAGGAATTCATGAAAGATAATCGGGTAGTAAGTAATTTGAAACTACGTTTAGGCTTTGGTGTAACAGGAAACTCTGCAGTTGCTCCATACAGTACAGAAGGCCAAATCAAAGCAAGCCGATATAACTGGGGAAAAACCGAAGGCGTATTGGGATATGAACCAAGCACGCTTTCGAATAAAGCTCTTTCGTGGGAAAAAACTGAACAATATAATGCGGGTGTCGATTTTGGTTTTTATAAAGGGCGTCTGTCAGGTACCATCGATCTGTACCAGCAGCATACTTATAACTTGCTTATGGCCCGTTCGCTTCCAGCTGTATCGGGGTTTACAAGTATTATGCAAAACATTGGCGAAACACAAAACAAAGGGATCGAAATCAGTTTGAACACAGTGAACATCAAAAAAAAGAATATTATGTGGACTACTGATTTTACATTCGCTGTTAATGACGAAAAAATTACCATGTTGGCATCTGGTTTATCCGAAGATCTTGCTAACTTTTGGTTCGTTGGTTATCCGATAGATACTTATTACGATTATGTTGCCGATGAATATGTATGGGGCTACTCAAAAGATGACATGGAAGACATTCGGCTTTTTAAAGAAAATAAGTCAAGCTTTAAACCCGGCGATCTCAAAATTATCGATCAGAATAACGATTATAGAATTAACCCCGAAGATAGAATGATAAGGGGGTCGAAAATGCCAAAATGGTCAGTTAGTATGGCAAATACTTTGACGGTTGGTGCATTCGATTTGTACTTGTTTATGTATGGTGCATTTGGGCAAACCGTGTATTGGGATCCAGGGCAAAGCATCGGTGGCCGTAGCAATACTGCTAAAGTTGATTACTGGACTCCCGAACGCACTCAAACCAAATGGCTTGCTCCACATGCCGATATACAAATGCCAAGTAATATTTCAGCCATGTACTATTGGAAAGGCGATTTTCTGAAAATATCGGATGTTACTTTAGGCTATACCTTACCCAATTATTTAACACATAAGATGAACATTGAGAAGATCCGTATGTATGGAAAAATTCAGAATCCATATATGTTTACCAACTTCGAAGGCAATGATCCCGAAGCAGCAATAGCCCACCAACGCGATGCTCAAGGAAAACTAACTTCATTTTGGGATGCACCTTTTACTATGAGGAGCTTCATGCTTGGATTAAATGTAACATTCTAATATTAACAACAATGAAAATATTAAAGAATATAATAGTATTTGCAGGATTAACTTTACTCTTTATGTCTTGCGAAAATTTTCTCGACGAAGTTGGCTATAACTCCGATTATACTTATTACGAAACAGCCGATGGATTGGAAGCATTAGTGGTTTCGTGTTATCAGAACACCCGCTGGTGTGCAAATAACGAAACTCAATATGCCATGGAAGACATGGGCACCGATATTTACATGCTAGCCGGAGATGGTTCTCATCGCGATGCTTTTGGGCAATATCTCTCAACATCGATGACCCCGCAAAAAGATTTGTTATTCAGTTTTTGGAAAAATAACTACAAAGGCATAGCCAATTGTAACTTAGCAATACAGTACCTTTTAGAAGATACAAAGTTATTGAACGATATACGCCAAATAAGGCTGGGCGAAGCTTTGTTCTTACGTGCATATTATTATTATGAGCTTGTAATCCAGTTTGGCGATGTGCCATTGAATCTTACACCTACCGACAAGCCAAAAACCGATTTTTACAGGTTACCTCAAAAAGAAATATGGAAACAGATCATAGCTGATGCAACTAAAGCTTGGGAGCTGCTTCCTTGGGCCGACGAAGGAAAAGTAACCGGCAATTTTGGTAGGGTAGGAAAAGGTTCAGCTGGTCATTTGCTTGCAAAAGCTTACATGTTCCGTTATTGCGATAAATATGCAAAAAACCAGTCAGATCCTAATATGAACGAAGATAGGGGCGGTTTGGAAACCGATATCGACTCGGTAATTTACTATGCAGCCAGGGTATGTAACTTTGGCGAAGGTGCCGGAAGCGGAAGCAATCATTCTTTGGCAAACGATTATGCCTCGCTTTGGGGATGGGATCAGCAAGTTGGCTTTATTGAAGAATACATGGGGCCTGAGATTCTGTTCTCAATCAATTTTTCAACCGACCATTTTTATAACAACGTAAATGCATCATCTGTAAACGATGGTGGAAACTGGTTGCATCTTTTCTATGCAGGGCAAAACGAAAACTACCCCTTAAACACAACGCTTGAATCGGGCGAGGATGTTGCTTGGGGTAATAATATTGGCTTAACCCGAAATATGATCAGCGGCAGGCCTTGGCGCAGGCTCTGTCCAACACCGTATTATTATTCCGAGGATGGTTTGTATGCCGCACGGAATTATGAAAGCAGTAAACTTGGAAAATTGATCGATTCAAGGCTTTACAAATCACATGTATGGGTGTATTATTGTAACGACGAAAATGTCGATGTCCCTTGGACTTCTTACTCTAATTCAGCTGGTTCATTCAACCCCGCAAGTATAGGCAAGGTTGAGGGTGAACAGCGTTATGGCGTAGGTGATACCTGCTTGGTTCTTTCTATCGAAAATGTGTCGAAACGGTTTAATAGTGGAACAGATAAGGAAAAGCTCGCTTTGGCAAGGGCCCAAGAAAATTATTGGTACGTTCCCATGCAATCAATTAATGTTCCAACCGATAGGGGCGATGTTGCTGGTTACGATGTAATTACCAATCAATTTCCACCTTTGTTGAAATACCACGATAGCCGTCGTGCTGCTGTACAGGATCACGCCAACTTTAAAAACGTAATTAAAATGCGTTTGGGCGAAACTTATATTTTGCTTTCTGAAGCTTATGCACGCAAAGGTGATTTTGCTAATGCTGCGGAAGCTTTGAATTTTGTACGAATACGTGCAGCTTGGAAAGAAGGCGAGGAGAAATACGCACATTACTGGAAGTATGATGGGGGAAGCTATGAAACAAGAAAAGCTTCATCAGAAAATGACATGGTGGTATCGGCAGGTTTTATTAGTAGCTTCTCAGGCGACAAATTAACCGATTTCTACCTCGATGAAATGGGGCACGAAACAGCTGGTGAATTAAACAGGTTTGATCTGTTAGCCCGATATGGTGCCGATTATTGGAAAAACAAAATTGAATCAACCAATTATTGGACCGTTGGGTTCATTCAGGTTTTTCATCGTTTTCGACCAATTCCTCAAGCTCATATCGATAACCTTAATCCTGCCGATCCGAATCCTCAAAACTATGGATATTAGGTAAGAATAGGTTTAACTTTATTTGTTGTTGCATTTTTTATAATATTACCAAAGTTCGATTTTTAATTGTACGCTATGAAAAGAGGTTGATATTTTATCAATCTCTTTTCTTTTTAAAATGTATGGTTTATTTGTTCATAAATGAAAGGCTGGCACACAATTTACCTAAATTTGAAAAAGGTTTATCTAAATTTAAAATAATCCACAATTAAGCTTTCATACTTTTATATGCGTTTTTATTTAACCAAAACAAATTAAGTTATATTTTAAAATTCATGAATATTCGGGTAGGTCAGTTGTTTGCTTGTATTTTTTGTTTTTTGCTTTTTTTTGGCAACATTTCAGTTTTTGCCCAAACCATAGCCATTAACGAGGTGATGGCTTGGAATGTTAACGGCATAACCGACAGTGATGATGAGCACCAAGATTGGATTGAAATATATAATTATGGAAATGCTGCTGTGAACCTTAAAGGTATTGCCTTGTCGGACGATAGTCAGAAGCCATTTAAATGGGTTTTTCCCGATTATAATTTAAAACCTAAAGCTTATTTATTGATTTGGGCATCGGGGAAAAACCACCGAACAATCGGAAAACCTTTTCACACCAATTTTAGTATCGATAGCAATGGCGAAGAAATATTTCTTACTGCAAGCGATGGTAGCCAACTCGATTATTTACCACCAACATCGGTGCCGGCCAACTATTCGTATGGCCGCTATCCAAACGGGTCAGGTCAGTGGGTCTATTACAATTTATCGACAACACCTGGGGCACCTAACAGTAGCAACAAAACGGTGCACCCACCGGCACCACCTGCTTTTTCGCATAGCTCGGGCTTTTATTCGGCTCCCTTCAGTTTAGCATTAACGCACCCCAACAAAAATGCACGCATTATATATTCTATCGATGGTTCAATGCCATCCACTGAGAATTTGGATGGAGTAAGCTACAAATATAAAAACAGCTATCCCGAGTATCCTGGGCAAGAGTATGGCCAGTTGCTTGAAAATACTTATGCTTCAATTATTTATGAATCCGAGCTTTATGTATCCGATAGGAGTTCAGCGCCCAACAAATTGGCAAGCATATCATCAACCTGGCATTACGACCCCGATTACTTGCCCGATGGTCCAATTCGGAAAGCAACTGTGGTGAGGGCAATGGCTGTGGTCGATGGGGTAGCAAGTTCAGTAAAAACCGAAACCTATTTTGTGTCCGATCATTCTGCCTTTTCGAGTAATTTGCCAATAGTGTCCATCAGTTTAAACGAAGATGCTTTGTTCGATTATTACGATGGCATTTATGTTGCGGGTGAGGATTTTGATAATTGGCGAAAGAAAAATCCAAACGAAGTAACCAACGGGCATCGGTCGGCAAACTACCGACGTACCGGGGCTTCGACCGAAAAAAATGCTGTTTTTCAGTATTTTATTGATGGAGAAAAGGTTGTCGATCAGAATATTGGGCTGCGTTTGCATGGTTCGTTTTCAAAATCGTTTCAGAATAAAACATTCAGGTTGTATGCACGCTCCGAATACGATACGCTCAATTCGTTTGATTACCCATTTTTCGGCCCTACTAATTCATCGGGTTTTAAACGCTTAATTCTTCGCAATTCGGGTAACGATGCCGGTAATGTTTGGATAGGTGGAGCCTTGGTACATACCGTTTCGCCCGCAGTGTATTTTCGCGATGCATTTATTCATAAAATGGTTGAGCATTTGCACTTCGATACGCAGGATTATTTACCTGTTATAACTTATGTGAATGGCGAATACTGGGGAATACTCAATATGCGCGAACGTTACGACGAGCATTATCTCGAGCGGAAATATGGAATATTGGATTCAGAACTCGATTTGCTCGAAGGCAATGCATCGGTAAAAATTGGTAGCAATTCGCATTATAAAATGACGTACAATTTTATAGCCGACAGCGACTTGTCGAACAACAATAATTATGCTTACGCGAAAACATTAATCGATACCGACAATTTTATCGATTATCAAATTTCACAAATTTATGCACGCAATACCGATTGGCCGGGAAACAATATCGATTATTTCAGAAAACGAACAAGCAGCTATAGCCCCGATGCACCTTACGGGCAAGATGGGCGTTGGCGATGGCTGATGTTCGATACCGATCATGGTTTTGGATGGAGTGGCGAAAACAGTTTTACTCATAATTCATTGCAAAATGCAAGCAAAGGCGGAAACTGGTCAACATTAATCTTAAACAAGTTGCTCGATAACGAAAGTTTTAGAGTTGATTTTATTAACCGTTATGCCGATTTGCTAAATACAGCTTTTCTGCCCGAAAGGCTTATTGCTTTAATTGATGGTATGGCTGCCAATATCGCCAACGAAATTCCTAAGCACCGCGAACGTTGGAATACCCTGCCCGATTGGGAAGAAAATGTGGAGCACATGCGTGAATTTGCCAACCAAAGGCCTGTTTACGCACGATTGCACCTGCGCGAAAAATTTGATTTGCCGCGCAGTGTCAATGTTGTTCTGGATGTGTCGGACTTCGAGCATGGCTACCTTCATATAAACACCATTGATGTAAATGAGCTTACACCGGGTGTAGGTTCAAAACCTTATCCCTGGACTGGTGAATATTTTCAGAATGTGCCCATTACAATTACGGCTGTGCCCAAACCGGGTTATAAATTTTGCAATTGGTCGGGTGCCAGCAATGGAAGCAATCCCGAAATTGAGCTCAATCCAAATAATAATATCAGCTTAAAGGCCAATTTTGAACCGCTACAAGAAAATGATTATGAGTTAATTTATTTTTGGCTATTCGATAACCGGATTGTAAACGATTATCCTTTGCAGAAGATAAATTCAACTTATTCGGTCAATAACTCCATTGCCGGTTTGGCCTTTTCATCGTCGTACGGGAAAGCATATCCTTTCCATCCCAACCATCCTGCTTGGCGTAAAGGATCGTTAGAGCGGCAAAATGCACCCACACCATTAAATTATTATCCACAAGCATATTATGGGGCCGATTACGAAATGCTCGACATGAAAGGGATACAGGTGAAAGGGCCATTTGCCGGGAGTGGATTTGAAAACAGTTTGGTATTTACTTTGCCAACTACTGGTTACGAAAACATTGTGCTGAGTTTTGCTGCAAAGGTGCAGGGAACAAGTAAAAAGCTCAAAGTAGATTATTACAACAATGCTAATCAGCAATGGGATAGCAACAGTTTAATAGCAGGTTCTTGCTCAATTGAGGGAGAATATCAGGTTTTTAACTTCGACTTTTCGAATGTAAAGCCAGCTAATAACAACCACGAATTTATGGTGCGAATCAGGTTCGATGGTGTTGATTTAATTTTGGACGATGATAACAAAGTGATTTTTAACAATATTGCAGTTAAAGGCACAAAATCAATCTCGAACAGTTTTATTGAACCTATTGCCAACAATTTGAATGATGTTTCAGTATATCCCACATTGTTTACCGATAATTTATATGTTTCAACCCCAATTTCGCTTATTGGGACAGCCTATAAATTGTTCGATCTAAACGGAAGCTTACTTAAAACGGGAACGATTCAGGATCAAAACACAGTACTCAACTTAGAACATTTAAAACAGGGGGTTTACTTATTTCATATAATTGGCCAATCAGGAAGTATGTTTAAAATCGTTAAGCTTTAATCTCGTTTGTTTTCAATCACGAGTTCGTTTGTTTTCTCAATTAATAATCTGCAATTAGCTTTCAATTTTTTGTTTGAAATCCTTTGACTAGGAATCGAAAAGCCAAGTCCATCTTAAATTATGTTTTGTGTTTTTGAGTTATTGCGATTTAAAAATAGTTTAATTGCCTGTAATATAGTGAAATACATTTGTTTGCAATATTATTTTACTCAATGAAAAATTACCGATTTTTAAAAGAAAATTACTCAAAATTGAAAAAGTTGAACCAATAAAAGTGCTTTACTTAGACAGTGTTATTTAAATAACATTTGAAACCAATTAGTATTAATCTAATATTTTGAACTATGAAAAGAAAGGTACATTTACTGAATTATTTTGCGTTGGTTTTAGTTGTAGTG
>DAOSWJ010000015.1:0-22375 GCA_035380005.1 Prolixibacteraceae bacterium
CACTATGCTCACGTTGACTGTCCGGGTCACGCCGACTATGTTAAAAACATGGTTACTGGTGCTGCTCAGATGGACGGTGCTATTTTGGTATGTGCTGCAACTGATGGTCCTATGCCTCAAACACGTGAGCACATCTTGTTGGCACGTCAGGTAAACGTACCTAAAATCGTTGTTTTCATGAACAAGGTTGATATGGTTGATGACCCTGAATTGCTCGAGCTTGTTGAAATGGAATTGCGTGAGCTGTTGGATTTCTACAAATTCGAAGGCGACGATACTCCTGTTATCAAAGGCTCTGCCCTTGGTGCAATGAACGGAGAAGCTGAGTGGGAAGACAAAATCATGGAATTGATGGAAGCTTGCGACACTTGGATTCCACTGCCTCCACGTGACATCGACAAACCTTTCTTGATGCCTGTTGAAGATGTATTCTCGATCACTGGTCGTGGTACTGTTGCAACTGGTCGTATCGAAACAGGTGTTGTACACACTGGTGATGAATTACAGTTGATCAGTTTAGGTGCCGAAGGACGTAAAACAGTATGTACCGGTGTTGAAATGTTCCGTAAAATTTTGGACGACGGACAAGCTGGTGACAACGTTGGTTTATTGCTTCGTGGTGTTGACAAAAAAGAGATCAAACGTGGTCAAATTTTGTGTAAGCCAGGTACAATTACTCCTCACACAAGGGTTAAAGCCGAGGTTTATGTACTGAAGAAAGAAGAAGGTGGACGTCACACTCCATTCCATAACAAATACCGTCCACAGTTTTACATCCGTACATTGGATGTTACCGGTGAGATCACTCTTCCCGAAGGACGCGAAATGGTTATGCCTGGTGACAACGTAACCATCGAGGTAAAATTGATTTATCCTGTTGCTGTAAATATCGGTCTTCGTTTCGCAATTCGCGAAGGTGGTCGTACAGTAGGTGCAGGTCAGATTACCGAAATTATCGAGTAATACGCTCGAAAACAATAACTTAATAGTCCCATCTTTGATAGGATGGGACTTTATTTGCGGATGAACTCAACGTGGGAGAAATTGTAAGTTCGAACCTTACCATCCGCACGAATAAATCAATTGACAATGAAAATTGGTACTTACGTAAAAGAATCGTATAACGAGTTGGTGCACAAGGTAACTTGGCCAACTTGGAAAGAACTGCAAAATAGCGCAATTGTTGTTATGATAGCTTCCATCATAATTTCATTGGTAATATTCCTGATAGATTTTGTTTTCGAAACCTTGATGGATTTTATTTACAGTCTATTTTACTAATTGCCGGAGGTAAAAGATGAGCGAAATCCAAAGAAAGTGGTATGTTCTTAGAACCATAGGGGGAAAAGAAAAAAAGGCGAAAGAATATATCGAAGGTGAAATTGCTTCAGCTGGTCTCCAGGACTATGTTTCGCAGGTATTAATACCTACCGAAAAAGTCTATCAAATTAGAAATGGTAAGAAAATCAGCAAAGAACGTAACTTTTTTCCCGGTTACCTATTGGTTGAAGCAGCATTAGTTGGCGAAGTTCCCCACATTCTCAGAAATGTTACGAATGTGATTGGTTTCCTTGGCGATACAAAGGGCGGTGACCCCGTTCCTATGCGTCAATCGGAAATAAACCGCATTTTAGGGAAAGTGGATGAGATGTCAGAAAGCGGCGAAGAACTTACCGTGCCTTATGTTATAGGTGAAACAATTAAAGTGATCGATGGACCATTCAACGGTTTCAACGGCGTAATCGAAGAGGTTAACGAAGAAAAGAAAAAGTTGAAAGTTATGGTCAAAATATTCGGTCGGAAAACACCTTTAGAACTTGGTTTTATGCAAGTTGAAAAGGAGTAAAAAACAAATTAATTTTTTGTTATGGCTAAAGAAATTGCTGGATTAATTAAACTCCAAATTAAAGGTGGCGCGGCTAACCCGTCACCACCGGTTGGACCAGCATTAGGTTCCAAAGGGGTTAACATAATGCAGTTTTGCAAACAGTTCAATGCACGTACGCAAGAACTGGCCGGAAAAGTTTTGCCGGTAATCATTACTGTTTATGCCGATAAGTCGTTCGACTTTATCATTAAACAACCTCCTGTGGCCGTACAACTTCTTGAAGTAGCCAAATTAAAAAGTGGTTCAGCCGAGCCGCATGTTAAAAAAGTAGGTTCTGTATCCTGGGATCAGGTGAAAGAAATTGCTGAAATTAAGATGCCCGACCTGAACTGTTTTGATATTGAAGCTGCAATGAGAATGGTTGCTGGTACTGCCCGTAGTATGGGGATTACTGTTACTGGTGATTCTCCATTTAATTAAACATTAAAATATTGATTAAAATGGCTAGAATTACTAAGAATAAAAAACTTGCTTTAGAAAAGCTTGAAAAAGGGAAATTATACACCCTCGACGAAGCATCGGCATTGGTAAAAGATATTACCACTACCAAATTTGATGCTTCTGTTGATGTGGACATCCGCTTAGGTGTTGACCCTCGTAAAGCCAATCAAATGGTAAGGGGCGTTGTTACATTGCCAAATGGCACCGGTAAAGAAGTAAGAGTACTTGCTTTGGTTACTCCCGACAAAGAACAGGAAGCCAAAGATGCCGGAGCTGATTTTGTTGGACTCGACGATTATCTCGAGAAAATCAAAGGAGGTTGGACCGATGTTGACGTTATTATTACCATGCCTCCCGTAATGGGTAAACTTGGCCCGCTTGGACGTATTCTTGGTCCTCGTGGTTTAATGCCAAACCCCAAAAGCGGTACGGTTACCATGGAAATTGGTAAAGCTGTGAAAGAAATAAAGCAAGGTAAAATCGATTTTAAAGTTGATAAATATGGTATCATTCACTCGTCGGTTGGTAAGGTTTCTTTTGAACCTAACAAACTTGTCGAAAATGCGAAAGAGTTTATCAACACTATCGTTAAGTTGAAACCTGCTGCTGCAAAAGGTACTTATATCAAGAGTATTTACTTGTCGAGTACTATGAGTGTAGGTATTCAAATCGACCCTAAATCTGTACAGGATTAAAATTTGAATTTATGAAGAAATCAGAAAAGCAAGCGATAATCGACAACCTGGTACAGGAAATCAATTCTTACAATCACTTTTATATTACCGATATTGAAGCTTTAAATGCTGAAACGACCAGTAACCTGCGTCGTGCATGCTTCCAAAAGGAAATTAAACTGGTTGTAGTAAAGAATACGCTCTTAAAAAGGGCTCTCGAAGCTTCTGAAAAGAACGCCGAAGAGCTTTATGACGTTCTGAAGGGTAATACTTCATTGATGTTCTCTAATACCGGTAATGTTCCTGCAAAATTGATTAAAGATTTTCGCAGCAAGAACAAAAAATTAGAAAAACCGGCATTAAAAGCTGCTTATGTTGAAGAATCGGTTTATGTTGGCGAAAACCAACTCGAAGCCTTAGTAAACATTAAGTCGAAAGAAGAGCTTATCGGAGATGTTATTGCCCTATTGCAGTCACCAGCCAAAAATGTGGTGTCGGCTCTTCAAAGTGGAGGCCAAACCATTGTTGGTGTACTCAAAACTTTATCAGAGAAATAATAATTAATAATTGATAACATTTTAAATCGTTGTTAAAATGGCAGATTTAAAAAAACTTGCAGAAGAATTAGTTAACCTTACTGTAAAAGAAGTAAACGAATTAGCTGGAATTTTGAAAGATGAATATGGTATTGAACCTGCTGCTGCAGCTGTAGCTGTTGCCGGCCCTGCTGCTGGTGGTGCTGCTGCTGAAGAAGCTGTTCAAACCGAATTCGATGTGATCCTGAAATCAGCAGGCGCTTCTAAATTGGCTGTCGTTAAGTTGGTTAAAGAATTAACAGGCCTTGGCTTGAAAGAGGCTAAAGAGGTAGTTGACGGTGCGCCTAAAGCTATCAAAGAAAAAGTTTCTAAAGAAGAAGCTGAAGCTCTCAAGCAACAACTTACTGAAGCTGGAGCCGAAGTTGAACTTAAATAAGGTCTATAACCCCCTTAAATGGGTTACAATGGTTTAGTCCCGATGCACGTCGGGATTAAGCCTTTTTGTGTTTTATATTTTAAGTTCAATAAAACTATCAGATAAATGTCTTTGAACTCTGTAAATAAACGAATTAGTTTTTCAACAACGAAAAATATATTCGACTATCCCGATTTTTTGGAAATTCAAATTAAGTCCTTCATCGATTTTTTTCAACTGGGATCAACACCCGAAATTAGAAAAAAAGAAGGTTTAAATCAGGTTTTTTCCGAAAACTTTCCGATTACCGACACGCGAAACAACTTCGTACTCGAATTTATCGATTATTACATCGATCCACCACGCTATTCAATCGATGAATGTATTGAACGCGGGTTAACCTTTAGTGTGCCACTTAAAGCCAAAATGAAGCTTTATTGTACCGATCCCGAGCACGAAGACTTCGATACTGTGGTACAAGATGTTTATTTAGGTACCATTCCTTACATGACCGAAAGAGGTACTTTTGTTATCAACGGTGCCGAAAGGGTTATCGTTTCGCAGCTACACCGCTCACCCGGTGTTTTCTTCGGTCAAAGCGTTCATGCCAATGGTACCAAATTGTATTCGGCGCGTATCATTCCTTTTAAAGGTTCGTGGATCGAATTTGCTACCGATATCAATAATGTGATGTATGCCTACATCGACAGGAAAAAGAAATTACCTGTAACTACATTGTTAAGGGCTATTGGTTACGAAGGCGATAAAGATATACTTGAAATATTTAATCTTGCCGACGAAATTAAAGTATCGAAAAGCGGATTGAAAAAATACGTTGGCCGTAAACTTGCAGCACGTGTGCTCAAATCGTGGGTCGAAGATTTTGTTGACGAAGATACTGGCGAGGTAGTTTCTATTGAACGTAACGAAGTAGTGATAGATCGTGAAACTGTGCTCGAAAACGAACATATCGATATGATCATCGATTCGGAAGCTAAAACTATTTTGCTCCACAAAGAAGAAGCCAGTATCCAAGATTTCGCAATAATATACAACACGCTTCAAAAGGACCCATGTAACTCAGAAAAAGAAGCTGTACTGTACATTTATCGCCAATTAAGAAACTCTGAACCGCCCGATGAGTCAACTGCTCGTGAGGTGATCGAAAACCTTTTCTTTTCGGAAAAGAGATACGACCTTGGTAATGTTGGCCGTTACAGGATCAATAAAAAATTAAATCTCGATATCGATATCGATACTCGTGTACTGACCAATCAGGACATGATCGAGATCATCAAATACCTTATCCAGTTGGTTAACTCAAAAACCGATGTCGACGATATCGACCACTTATCGAACCGTAGGGTACGTACCGTGGGCGAACAAATGTCGAACCAATTTGGAGTAGGTTTAGCTCGTATGGCACGTACTATACGTGAAAGAATGAACGTGCGCGATAACGAAGTGTTTACACCGATCGATTTGATCAACTCAAAAACACTTTCTTCAGTTATCAACTCATTCTTTGGAACCAATGCCCTTTCGCAGTTCATGGACCAAACCAACCCATTGGCCGAAATGACACACAAACGTCGTATGTCGGCTCTCGGACCCGGTGGTCTCTCGCGTGAACGTGCAGGTTTCGAAGTGCGCGACGTTCACTTTACACACTACGGAAGGTTGTGTCCCATTGAAACACCTGAAGGTCCAAACATTGGTTTGATTTCTTCGCTTTGTGTTTACGCTAAAGTTACCGAACTTGGATTTATATCAACACCTTACCGTAAAGTAAGTGAGGGACAGGTTGATTTAACCAATAACGGAATTATATATCTTACTGCCGAAGAGGAAGAAGGTCAGGTTATTGCACAAGCAAACGCACCTATCGACGATCAGGGAAAATTCATCAATCCAAAGGTTAAAGCTCGTTTGGAAGGTGATTATCCACTTGTTGAACCTTCCGAAGTTCAATTGATGGACGTTGGTCCAAACCAAATTGCTTCAATTGCAGCTTCGTTAATTACCTTCCTCGAACACGATGATGCTAACCGTGCGCTTATGGGATCAAACATGATGCGCCAGGCAGTACCGCTTATTAAACCAGAATCGCCAATTGTGGGTACAGGACTTGAAGAACGTGTTGTTACCGACTCGAGGGTGCACATCACCGCTCATGGCGAAGGCGTGGTTGAATATGTCGATGCTAAAGAAATTGTTATTCGTTACGATCGTACCGACAAACAACGTTACGTTAGCTTCGAATCCGATTTAAAATCATATAAATTACCAAAATACGTTAAAACCAACCAAGGTACAAGCATTACCTTAAGGCCTATTGTTCGTAAAGGCCAAAGGGTTAGCAATAAGCAAATCATGACTGAAGGCTATGCTACCCAAGGAGGAGAATTGGCTCTTGGACGTAACCTTAAAGTGGCATTTATGCCTTGGCAAGGTTATAACTACGAGGATGCTATTGTAATTTCTGAAAGAATTGTTCGCGAAGATATTTTTACCTCGGTGCATATCGACGAACATTCGCTCGAAGTACGCGAAACCAAAAGGGGTATGGAAGAATTCACTTCCGATATTCCAAACGTTAGCGAAGATGCAACACGCAACCTCGATGAAAATGGTTTGATCCGTATTGGTGCTGTTGTGAAACCCGGCGATATTTTAATTGGTAAAATTACACCTAAAGGCGAATCAGATCCTTCACCCGAAGAAAAACTGCTTCGTGCTATATTTGGCGATAAAGCAGGCGATGTTAAAGATGCATCGTTGAAAGCTTCTCAGTCGTTAAGTGGTGTGGTTATCGATAAAAAGTTATTCTCAAGGGTAATCAAAGATAAAAAAGGTCGTAATACTTCAAAACCATTGCTCGAAGAAATCGACGAACGTTTCGATCGTCAGGTTGCTGCATTGCGAACCGACCTTGAAGAACGTTTGTTCCAATTGGTTAACGGTAAAACATCGCAAGGTGTACGCGATTATTATGGTGGCGAAATTGTTAGCAAAGGTGTTAAGCTTACGCTCAAACAACTTCAGGAAATCGATTATTTAGTAGTTAACCCCAACAAGTGGACTACCGATAACGATAAGAACGAAATGATAGCCGACCTGATCAATAACTATATTGTAAGGTATAAGGAATACGAAGCTGTTGCACGCCGCGACAGGTACAATGTTACTATTGGCGACGAATTGCCAACTGGTATTATTCAATTGGCCAAGGTGTACATAGCTAAAAAACGTAAACTGCAAATTGGCGATAAAATGGCAGGCCGCCACGGTAACAAAGGTATCGTATCGCGTATTGTTCGCGACGAAGATATGCCTTTCCTTTCCGACGGTACTCCTGTTGATATTGTTTTGAACCCACTTGGTGTGCCTTCGCGTATGAACTTGGGACAGATTTACGAAACTGTTTTAGGTTGGGCAGGTAAACAATTGGGATTGAAATTTGCCACTCCGA
Source organism: Prolixibacteraceae bacterium (assembly GCA_035380005.1). GTDB lineage: Bacteria > Bacteroidota > Bacteroidia > Bacteroidales > Prolixibacteraceae > Roseimarinus. The sequence goes on from DAOSWJ010000015.1 coordinate 7,427, forward strand.
TTTTCGATGGTGCTTCGCTCGAACAAATTACCGACTTTACCGATAAAGCTGGTGTACCCGCATTCGGGAAAACCAATCTTTACGATGGTGAAACAGGTGAGCCGTTCGATCAATCTGCAACAGTTGGTATAATTTATATGCTTAAACTGGGGCACATGGTTGAAGACAAAATGCACGCACGTTCAATTGGACCATATTCGCTTATTACACAACAACCATTGGGTGGTAAAGCTCAGTTTGGTGGACAGCGTTTTGGTGAAATGGAAGTTTGGGCCCTCGAAGCATTTGGCGCTTCGCACATTTTGCAAGAAATTCTTACCGTAAAATCTGATGATGTTATTGGTAGGGCAAAAGCTTACGAAGCAATTGTGAAGGGCGATCCAATGCCTCAACCAGGTATTCCCGAGTCACTTAATGTATTGTTGCACGAATTACGAGGCCTAGGCTTAAGTGTAAACATGGATTAAGGTTATGCCGCTAATCCGGTGAAAACATTTTTTTTAATTAGTAATTAAATACCTACAATAAATGGCTTTTAGAAGAGACAATAAAGTAAAGAGTAGCTTTAACAAAATCTCTATCAGCTTAGCATCGCCCGAAGAGATTCTCGAAAGATCACATGGCGAAGTTTTAAAGCCTGAAACCATCAACTACAGAACATATAAGCCCGAGCGCGATGGCTTGTTCTGTGAGCGCATTTTTGGTCCTGTGAAGGACTATGAGTGCCATTGTGGAAAATACAAGCGCATTAGGTACCGTGGCATTGTTTGCGATAGGTGCGGTGTTGAAGTAACCGAGAAAAAAGTACGTCGCGAACGAATGGGACATATCTCGTTGGTAGTTCCTGTTGCGCATATTTGGTACTTCAAATCGTTACCCAATAAAATTGGCTACTTGTTAGGTCTGCCTACCAAAAAGCTCGACTCCATTATTTATTACGAGCGGTATGTTGTAATAAATGCCGGTGTAAAAGCCATGGACGGAATTAAACAGCTCGATTTCCTTACCGAAGAAGAATATATCGATATTTTGGAATCGCTTCCAAAGGAAAACCAGATGCTCGAAGATGATCATCCCGATAAGTTTATTGCCGAGATGGGCGCCGAAGCACTTCAAAAACTGCTGCAAAGAGTCGATCTTGATGAATTATCGTATGATTTAAGGCACAAGGCTAATATCGAAACATCGCAACAACGTAAAAACGAAGCATTAAAAAGGCTACAAGTTGTTGAAGCATTCCGTGCAAGTACACAACTTAACCGTCCCGAGTGGATGATTGTTAAAGTAGTACCAGTTATTCCGCCCGATTTAAGGCCGCTTGTGCCCCTCGATGGTGGAAGGTTTGCAACTTCGGACCTAAACGATTTGTACCGTAGGGTGATTATTCGTAACAACCGCTTAAAAAGGTTGATCGAAATAAAAGCACCCGAAGTAATTTTACGTAATGAAAAACGTATGCTTCAAGAGGCTGTCGATTCATTGTTCGACAACTCACGTAAATCGAATGCCGTAAAGACAGAAAATAATCGTGCTTTAAAATCATTGTCCGATAGTTTGAAAGGTAAACAAGGACGTTTCCGTCAAAACTTGTTGGGTAAGCGTGTCGATTATTCTGCTCGTTCGGTGATTGTTGTTGGTCCTAACCTCAAATTACACGAGTGCGGTATTCCTAAAGATATGGCCGCCGAGTTGTACAAGCCTTTTATTATTCGCAAACTTATTGAGCGTGGAATCGTAAAAACAGTAAAATCGGCCAAAAAAATTGTTGACCGCAAAGACGCTGTTGTTTGGGATATACTCGAAAACGTAATGAAAGGCCACCCTGTACTTTTAAACAGGGCTCCGACCCTTCACCGTTTATCGATTCAGGCATTCCAGCCAAAATTGATCGAAGGTAAGGCTATTCAGTTACACCCATTGGTATGTACCGGTTTTAACGCCGACTTCGATGGTGACCAAATGGCTGTTCACCTTCCACTTGGTAATGCTGCTATTTTGGAAGCTCAAATGTTGATGCTTTCGGCTCATAACCTTTTGAACCCTTCGAACGGTGCTCCTATTAACGTTCCTTCGCAGGACATGGTGCTTGGTTTGTACTACATGACCAAAGCACGTGAAAACGATAAAGGACAAGGTTTGAACTTCTATTCATCGGAGGAAGCAATAATTGCATACAACGAACGTAAAGTTGGGTTACATGCCATAGTAAAATGTCGTGTTAACGATATTGACAAAAAGGGAAATCCAATTTACCATACAATTGAAACTACTGTAGGCCGGTTAATTTTTAACCAATCGGTTCCTGCTAAAGTAGGTTATATTAACCAGTTGTTGACTAAAAAAGCACTTAGGGACATTATTGCCTTTGTTTTGAAAAAGACCGATAATGCTGCTACGGCTGAATTTCTTGATAACATAAAAGACCTTGGTTATAAAATGGCTTACCGTGGAGGTTTGTCGTTCAACCTCTCCGACGTAATTATTCCCGACGATAAATCAGAAATGGTTGACGAGGGTTATAGCGAAGTTGAAGAGATTATGACCAACTACAACATGGGTTTTATTACCAACAACGAACGTTACAACCAGGTAATCGATACTTGGACACACGTAAATGCTAAGTTGACTCAAGTGGTGATGAAAACTTTAAGTTCCGATCGCCAAGGATTTAACCCTGTTTACATGATGCTCGATTCGGGTGCTAGGGGTTCTAAAGAACAAATCCGTCAGCTTTGTGGTATGAGGGGCCTTATGGCTAAACCACAAAAATCGGGTGCTACTACTGCTCAAATTATCGAAAACCCAATTCTTTCTAACTTTAAAGAGGGTTTGTCGGTACTTGAATACTTTATTTCAACCCACGGTGCCCGTAAAGGTTTGGCCGATACCGCGCTTAAAACAGCCGATGCAGGTTACCTAACACGTAGGTTGGTCGATGTTGCTCAAGATGTTATTATTAACGAAAAAGACTGTGGAACATTAAGGGGGTTGGTTGCTACTGCCGTTAAGAAAAACGAAGAAGTAGTTGCCTCGCTCGAAGAACGCATACTTGGCCGTTGTTCGGTTCACGATATTTATCATCCTCTTACCGGTGAGTTAATTGTTAAGTCGGGTGAAGAAATAACCGAAGAGATTGCTGCTGCTATTGAAGATTCGCCAATCGAACGTGTTGAAATACGTTCGGTACTTACCTGCGAATCGTTACAAGGTGTGTGTTCGAAGTGTTATGGACGCAACCTGGCTACAGGCCGAATGGTACAAAAAGGCGAAGCTGTTGGTGTTATTGCAGCTCAATCGATTGGTGAGCCTGGTACTCAGCTTACTCTTCGTACCTTCCACGTGGGTGGTATTGCCGGTAACGTTTCATCACAATCGACCATTGTTTCGCGTTACGATGGTATTGCCGAAATCGAAGAACTTCGATCGGTAAGCCGTAAAGACGAACAAGGAAATGAAATTCTTGTTGTGGTTAGCCGTTTGGCCGAATTAAGAATCATTGACAAGAATACCGGTATTATTGTTTCGACACATAACTTACCTTACGGTTCGAAACTGTTCATTAAGAATGGTGAGGAAATCAAAAAAGAACAGCTTATTTGCGAATGGGATCCATATAACGGGGTAATCATTTCGGAATATGATGGTACTGTTGAGTTCGAAAACATGATTGATGGCATTACCTATCGCGAGGAATCGGATGAACAAACCGGTTACAAAGAGAAGGTAATTATCGAAACAAAAGATAAAGCCAAAAACCCTGCATTGACTATTCTCGATGCTAAGGGGAATGTAATCCGTTCGTACAACTTACCTGTAGGTGGCCACATGTCGGTTGAGAACAAACAAAAGGTTCAACAAGGCGAAATTTTGGTGAAAATACCGCGTAGCTCAGGTAAAGCAGGCGATATCACCGGTGGTTTGCCAAGGGTAACTGAATTGTTCGAGGCCCGTAACCCATCAAACCCCGCTGTTGTTTCTGAAATCGACGGTGAAGTATCGTTGGGCAAAATTAAACGTGGTAACCGCGAAATAATCATCACTTCACGTACAGGCGATGTTAAAAAGTATCTTGTACCACTTTCGCGTCAAATCCTCGTTCAGGAAAACGACTACATTAGAGCAGGTACTGCTTTATCGGATGGTGCAATCACTCCGGGCGATATTTTAAATATCAAAGGGCCTACTGCTGTTCAGGAATACATTGTTGACGAAGTTCAGGATGTTTACCGCATGCAGGGTGTGAAAATTAACGATAAGCACTTCGAGGTGATTGTTCGTCAAATGATGCGTAAAGTTGAAATTGACGATCCGGGCGATACTCGTTTCCTCGAGAAACAATTGGTCGATAAAATGGACTTTTTGCACGAAAACGATTGGATTTACAATAAAAAAGTTGTTACTGACCGTGGCGATAGCGAAAATTTCAAAGAAGGACAAATTGTTACTGCACGTCGTTTACGCGACGAAAATTCTTTGTTGCGTCGTAAAGACAAAAAAGTAATCGAAGCCCGTGAAGCGATACCGGCAACATCGAGCCAGGTGTTACAAGGTATTACACGTGCATCGTTACAAACAAAGAGTTGGATGAGTGCTGCTTCGTTCCAGGAAACAACAAAAGTTCTTAACGAAGCTGCGATTAACGGAAAAATCGACGACTTAAATGGTTTGAAAGAAAACGTAATTTGTGGTCACTTAATACCTGCTGGTACCGGTACCAAAGAGTACAAAAACCTGGTTGTTGGATCGAAAGAAGAGTACGACCGATTGGTTGAACAAAAAGACCTCGATTACGATAATGAAGACGACGATTAATAAAACTGCATGATGGACGATCAAAACAAAAAAAATCAAAACCAACTCAATATTGAGTTAAGCGATGAAATTGCACAAGGTATTTATTCAAACCTTGCAATAATTACGCATTCAACATCGGAGTTTGTTGTCGATTTTGTGAGGGTTATGCCCGGTGTTCCAAAAGCAGGGGTTAAGTCGAGAATTATTCTTACACCTGAACATGCGAAGCGTTTGTTATTGGCTTTACAGGATAATGTAAAGAAATATGAAGCTCAACATGGCTCGATTAAGGTGAACCAAGGAAACGAACCACAAATGCCCCCAATGGGATTTGGTGGAGGAAACATTCCGCAGGCTTAATAAATAAGCTATATAATTGCAAAGGCCTATTCGTCGGTTTCGATGGATAGGCCTTTTTTCGTAACAAATATGTTTGTGTTTTGACCAATTTGTTGAATTTTAGCATGGTGGGTTTACGTTAACTCTGATAATTATATTTGATGAGAACACTTTGATTTTTGTCTATGTTAAAAAAATGATAAATGTCAATTTTTAGCTTCCGAGCCATAAAAGCTACTCTTGTATTAATGCTAATATTGCAACATTTTTGTATACTGGAGGAAAATTTTTTATAAAAGCACTACAATAAACAATTATTGATAAGCCTAACAAAATAGATTAATTAACAAAAAGAATTATGAGTAATATCGAAGTTGCCTTACAGCTTTTAGGTGTTGGAATGGTTACTGTTTTCCTTATATTATTCCTTGTTGTATTTATAGGAAACACAATCATTCGGTTTATAAACAAGTATTTGCCTGAAGCCGAAAAACCTGCCCCCTCAGCAATAACACCAACATCGGCCATCGATCCTCGAAAAGTGTCGGCCATAGTTGCAGCCATACAGCAAGTAACCAATGGTAAAGGTAAGGTGGTAAATATCGAGAAAGCATAGTATTGTAAAGCGAAACCAATAAAATTCTATTAATATGGAGAAACGTAAAGTAAAATTTTCGTTAGTTTATCGCGATATGTGGCAATCGTCGGGTAAATACCTGCCACGTGTCGATCAGTTAGTTAAAGTAGCACCAGCCATTGTTGAGATGGGATGTTTTGCACGTGTAGAAACCAATGGTGGTGGATTCGAACAAATAAATCTTCTTTTTGGAGAAAACCCAAATAATGCAGTTCGCCAGTGGACAAAACCTTTTCACGAAGCTGGAATCCAAACCCACATGCTCGACCGTTCGCTGAATGGTTTGCGCATGAGCCCGGTTCCGGCCGATGTGCGTAAACTGATGTACAAAGTGAAAAAAGCTCAAGGTACCGATATTACACGCCCATTTTGCGGCTTAAACGATGCCCGTAACATACTCGATTCGATTAAATATGCCAAAGAAGCAGGCATGATTGCGCAGGCTGCATTAAGCCTTACTTATTCGAAGGTGCATACTGCCGAATCGTATATCCAATTGGCCGACACCTTAATTAAAGGAGGAGCCGACGAAATTTGCTTGAAAGATATGGCCGGAATTGGCCGTCCGGCTTGGTTGGGCAAAATTGTTGCCGGTATCAAAAAATTGCATCCAAATACTCCGCTGCAATACCATTCTCATGCAGGCCCCGGTTTTGCAATGGCTTCAATTTTGGAAGTTTGCCGTGCCGGTGTTGAATATGTTGATGTTGCAATGGAACCACTTTCGTGGGGTACAGGCCATGTCGATGTTCTGGCCGTTCAGTCGATGTTAAAAGATGCAGGTTTTGATGTGCCCGAAATCAACATGGATGCTTACATGAAAGTGCGTAGCTTAACACAAAGCTTTATCGACGATTTCCTTGGCTATTATATCGATAATAAAAACCGTTACATGAACTCGCTATTGATTGGCCCCGGATTGCCCGGCGGTATGATGGGTTCGTTAATGGCCGACTTGTCGAGCAATCTTGAAAGTATCAATAAATGGAAAGTTAAGAACAACCAACCCGAATTAACTCAAGATGACCTGTTGGTTAAACTTTTCAACGAAGTAGAATACATTTGGCCTATGGTAGGATATCCACCATTGGTAACACCTTATAGCCAATATGTTAAAAACCTTGCATTAATGAACGTAATGCAAATGGAAAAAGGCAAAGAACGTTGGGGAATGATTGCCGACGATATTTGGGATATGTTAATGGGCAAAGGTGGCAAACTGCCTGGCGAATTGCATCCCGATATTCTGAAACTGGCTAAGCAAGCTGGTAAAGAATTGTTTACCGCTCATCCGCAAAGCGTTGTTGAAGATGCCCTTCCTAAATTCCGTAAAGAAATGGAAGAAAATGGTTGGGATTTTGGGCCCGACGATGAAGAACTCTTTGAATTAGCCATGCACCCACAACAGTATCGCGCCTACAAATCGGGCGATGCTAAAAAAGCATTCGAAGAAGATTTGGCAAAACGTAAAGCCGAAGGTGCCGGGTTAATGGTAAAAGCAGCTCCAGCAAGTGCAGCTCCAGCTACCGCACAATCGGGCGTAATGCCAACTACAATGAATGTTAACGTTAATGGCGAAAACTTTAAGGTAACTGTTTCGTATGGCGATACTCCTTCGGAAGTACCGGTAGCTCAATCGGCTCCTGCGGCTCAATCGGCACCTGCTGCTGCACCTGTAGTTTCAGGCGATTTGCAGGAAATTCAGTCGCCGCTTGAAGGTAAATTTTACCTTACCAAAAATACTTCTGAAACAGCAATTAAAGTTGGCGATATTGTTAAAGAAGGTGACTTGGTGGGCTATGTTGAAGCCATGAAAACATTCAATGCAATCAGAACCGATAAAGCTGGAAAAATTGTTGAGATTTTGAAAGCAACAGGTGAAGATGTAGAAGAAGATGATGTATTGATACGTATTCAATAAGAAATAGAAAGGTACTACATCTGTAAAGGATGTTTGTACCTTTTCAAAACATTACGAAATGGAAACGTTACAGAAATTATATGAAATGACCGCGTTCAGCAATTTGATTGCCGATCCAACACCACTAATTATGTTGGTAGTTGGTGCAATATTGTTGTACCTGGGAATTCGGAAACAGTATGAACCTTTATTGCTGGTGCCCATTGCTTTTGGTGTAATTTTAGCCAATTTGCCCGGTGGTGGCATGGGGGTTGTACCTGCAAATTTTATTCAGTTGGATGGCTTAAAACAGTTTGCCGACCCATCGCACGATTTGATTGCCATGGAAATGGAGCACCGATACATGAACTTGTTCGAAATAGCTCACGAGTATGGCATCATGAACTTTTTGTACTATACATTGATTAAAACCGGCTTGCTGCCTCCTATTATTTTTATGGGTGTAGGTGCTTTAACCGATTTTGGTCCTATGTTGCGTAACCTAAGGCTTTCGTTGTTTGGAGCTGCTGCTCAGTTGGGCATTTTTTCGGTGCTTTTAGCTGCAATAGCTGTTGGTTTTACACCACAAGAAGCCGGTTCGCTTGCAATTATTGGTGGCGCCGATGGTCCAACTGCTATTTATACTACAATTAAATTGGCTCCGCACTTATTAGGTCCTATTGCCATTGCAGCATATTCGTATATGGCTTTGGTTCCTGTAATTATCCCTTTGGTTGTTCGACTGACTTGTTCTAGCAAGGAGTTGAAAATCAACATGAAGGAAATGGATAAAATGTTTCCGCCTAAACATCAGATCAAAAACCTGAAAGCAGTAAAAATAGCATTCCCTATTGTTTTAGGTATTGTTATTGCCTTCTTTGTTCCTTCGGCAGTACCTTTATTGGGTATGTTGTTGTTTGGTAATTTGGTGAAAGAAATTGGCACCAATACTTCGCGCTTATCTGAAGCTGCTAGTGGTCCAATTATGAATGCTGCAACAATTTTCCTTGGTCTAACCGTAGGTGCAACTATGACTTCCGAGGTGTTTTTGAATGTACAAACATTGGGAATTATTGTTGGAGGTTTTCTGGCTTTTGCCATCTCGGTGGCCGGAGGTATTTATGCCGTTAAGGTTTATAACTTAATGGCCAAGAAGAAAATTAACCCGTTAATTGGAGCTACCGGATTGAGTGCCGTGCCTATGGCCTCGCGTGTAGCTAACGAAATAGCTTTGAAATACGATAGTAAAAACCACGTGCTGCAATATTGCATGGCCAGTAACATTTCAGGTGTAATTGGTTCGGCTGTAGCAGCCGGCGTTTTGATCTCGTTTTTGGGCTAAAATGTTTGTTTGTGATTTTAAACCCTGCCATACTTTTGTGGCGGGGTTTTTTATTAACAAAAAAGAGAGGCTTTGTGGAAAACCTCTCTTACTGTTTTATTATTCTAATGAATGTTATTTAATTCGCTCTTTGTTGGAATAATGTTTAATCAAACATCCCTCTCATTTTCTCGAAAAAGTCTTTCTTCCCATTTTTATGCTTAGGTGCTTCTTGAAAGTTGGGTTGTTGGTCGAGTTTCTCAAGAAGTTTTTTCTCTTCGGCATTTAAACGGTCGGGCACCCACGAATGAATGCGCACTAATAAATCGCCTTTTCCGTAACCGTTAACATCGGGTAAGCCTTTGCCCCTAATGCGCAGTATTTTTTCGGGCTGTGTTCCTGCATCGATTTTAACTTTCACGCGGCTGTCAACAGTTGGTATTTCGGCTGTTGTGCCCAACGCTAACTTTGGAAAGGTGAGGAATAGGTTGTATATCAAGTCGTTTTCGTCGCGGATTAGTTCCGGGTGTTCTTCTTCCTGAATTAGCACAATAAGGTCGCCGTTAATGCCACCCCTTCGGGCTGCGTTACCTTTTCCGCTCATCGATAGTTGCATGCCTTCGGCTACACCGGCAGGTATGTTCATGCTAATTACCTCATCGCTTTTTACAATTCCTTCGCCATAGCAAACAGTACATTTATTGGTAATTATTTTGCCATCGCCGCCGCAAGTAGGGCATGCCGATGTAGTTTGCATTTGCCCCAAGAAAGTGTTCGAAACACGGGTAACCTGGCCACTTCCATGGCAGGTAGAACAGGTGGAATAGGAGCCGTCTTTTGCTCCCGAACCGTGGCATGCTGTACAAGCTACGTATTTATTTACTTTAATTTTTTTCTCAACGCCATTGGCAATTTCCTGCAAATTTAATTTTACTTTCACCCTAAGGTTTTGACCACGTGCAACCCTTTGTCCACGTGAGCGCCCACCGCCGCCAAAACCGCCAAAACCGCCAAAGTGACCGCCAAAAATATCGCCAAACATCGAGAATATGTCGTCCATGTTCATGCTTTGTCCGCCAAATCCCGATGCGCCGTTCATACCTGCATGTCCATACTGGTCGTATCGTTGTTTCTTTTCAGCATTACTAAGCACTTCGTAAGCTTCGGCAGCTTCCTTGAATTTTTCTTCGGCTTCTTTGTCGCCGGGGTTTTTATCGGGGTGGAATTGTATTGCCTTTTTCCGATAAGCTTTTTTGATCTCGTCGGCACTGGCATTTTTATTTACACCTAAAACCTCATAGTAATCGCGTTTGCTCATTTTAAATCTCCTTGTTTTTATTCTCCAATTACCACTTTGGCAAAGCGAATCACTTTGTCATTCAACAAATACCCTTTTTGGATAACGTCAACAATTTTGCCTTTAAGTTCGTCGGTAGGAGCCGGTATTTTAGTTATTGCTTCGTGTAAATCGGTGTCGAATTCCAGTCCGGTAGCTTCAATCTCCTTAACTCCGTTTTGTTTAACGAAATCGATAAAGCGTTTGTGTATTAAAAGTAAACCCTCTTTAACGGCTTCTGAATCTTTTGCTTCATCCATCGATTTCAAAGCGCGCTCAAAATCGTCGATAACTGGTAGTATGTTGAGCATTATTCCTTCGCCAGCAGTTTTTATTAACTCCATTTTTTCTTTAAGCGTACGCTTTCTGAAGTTGTCGAACTCGGCTTGCAGGCGTAGCAATTGATCGTTTTTTTGCGCTATTGTTTGTTCCAGTTCTTCAATTTTTTCGGCTGAACTGTCTTTTTTATTCTTTTTGGGCTTTTTCACCTCTTTTTCGTTTGTGGCTTTTTCGGTATTTGTGCTTTCGTCAACAGTTTTTTCTTGTTGAATTTTATCCTCTTCCTGTTTCATAATTTTCTTAGAATTTTTAACCGCCACAAAAATACAAATATTCTGCCACAAAAGCTTTTCGGACAATATGACACAGTTTTAAATAGTATTGTATGACAAGTGTTTTTTTGACCGAGAATTATATTAATTAGACTTGGGTTTATGAACAATTCAATAACAGAAACTTTTTTTGTAGTAAATTATGGGTTAATGATTATTTGTGTGAAATTTGTGTGTTTGCAGGAAATATAACCATCATTCCGGTTTGTAATTTGTTCCCCTGTATGTACTCTTCAATATTTGTTTTGCTCAGTACCACCTTACCTTTATCCGATGATGCATGCAGTAGCTTAATTTGTTGTTTTTCATTAATAATGATTCCGGTATGAATAATGTCTAAACCATCAATATTAGTGGTGAAAGCAACAATTGAACCATGTGCTTTGCTTAAGTCGGTGCTATTAATGTTGTTTTTTGGAATATAAAAATAGTTGCGGCTCGATATAGCTTTTTCAGTTTGTTGTATCGACGGTATGAGGTCGGGATTTTGCTTTAATTGGCTGTATGCTTCAAGGTGGGTACTCATAAAGTTTACCATGTTAGGGTAGGGAATCCCTCCAAGTTGACGGGTAATATCAATAATATAGGCTTTTTGCGAATTGTCGCTAATCCAGTCGCTGAAATAATGTAAACGGCTGGTGTAGTCAATCAATTTGCCATCACGATACCTTATGTTCTCAAGTATCGTGCAAAATTCTTCGAACGAAGGCGAATCTGATTTAATGGTTAAGCTTAGCGCCAAGCAAGTTTCAATAAAAGTAGTGCAATCGAACGCTCTTAGGTTAATTACCAACTGCTCTTTATCATGGGTGTCGAGCGTATGGCTTTCGTATGGGGTATCGATAAACGACAATGCCAGCATACTAAGAACATTGCTAGTTGTCATGCTGGCCATGTCCTTATATTGATTAATTTTTTGCACTACCAATGCAGAATCGGCTTGAGTATAAAACCTTGTTGTTGCGTTGTTGTGCTTTTTCGAAAATACAGAACAGGCCAGTAAGGTGGAAATAATTATCAGAAGGCTAAATTTTCTCATTCAAATTGTTTTTGAATACTAAATAACATTAAATATCCGATATTTCAATCTTTTGGCTTTCCGATTGTTTAATTGCTTCAATGGTTTTGTTCATTCTTTTTTGGGCAATAACTGTTTTTACATTCATGTAACATCCACCCAAACAACCTCCTTCGCAGCTCATTCCTTCAATAAAGTTGAATTGGCTTTGCTTTTTAACAAGCTTAAGTTGCTTTATGGCTTTTTTATCAATGCCATTTATTACAAGTGGTTTAATGTTTGCGGCTTGTGGTAGTTTGTTTTTAACAGCACCCAATACTCCGCCCGACATGGCAAAACCCCAAGCATCGGTTCCTGCTTCAATTTTCGATGCTTCATTATTGATATTTACAAAGTCGATATCAAGCGCCAGTAGAAGTGCGGCAAGCTCTTCAAAGTTGATAACCATATCAACCTCGCTTACATTGAACGATTCGGCCTTTTTGGCCATGCAAGGACCAATGAAGACGGTTTGTGCATTTGGGTAACGTTTTTTTGCCGTCCTAGCAGCATAAACCATTGGTGATGGAGTGCTTGATACATGTTCGGCCAATTCGGGAACATGTTTTTTTATGATTTTTACAAACGAAGGGCAACACGATGTTGTTAAAAGATTTTCGCCTTGTTCAATGAATTCTTTTGCTTCGTGAGCTGCTGTTTGTTCGGCACCTTCGGCTACAAATACTACATTTTCGAAACCAACTTGTAATAACACATTTTTTATTTGTGGTAACGAACAATCGAAGCTTGCAGCTACCGATGGGGCAAGCAATGCTGTTAAACTTTTTCTTCGTTTTAATGTGAAAGCTAAGTCGAATAAATGTGTTTCTTCAACAATAGCTCCAAAAGGACAGGCTGTAAGGCATTTCCCACAGAAAGTGCATTTGTCGAAATCGATAATTTCTTTGCCGTTTTCGTTTTTCGAAATGGCTCCAACCGGGCAAGCCTGTTCGCAAGGCACAGGTGCGTAAATGATTGAATGGTAGGGGCAAACCGATTCGCAAATGCCACAACTCACACATTTGTCGGGGTTAATTACTGCCCTGCGTCCAATAATATCAATAGCATCTTTTGGGCAGTTAACTTCGCATGGCCGACCTTCGCAGCCACGGCACATATTGGTAACTATGTAGTTGTTTTGTTGGCATCCGTGGCACGCATCTTCAACAACATGAAGTATTTCGCGTTCGCTATTTGCTTTAACGTACGATTGCAGAATGAAATCGGATAAAGGGCTTAGTTCATCGTCTTCGGTTTTTACTTCGAAACCAAGCATGGCCATTATTTTTTGTTTGATAAGCGCACGGTCGCGATAAACGCAGCACCTAAAACTTTCGCTTCCCCGTGGTCGCATGGCCATTGGTATTCGATCGATTTCGTCGAGTAGTCTTTCGTTAAATATCAAGTTAACAATGCGTTTCTGTATTTCGCGCCTTATTTGCATTGCTTTGTTCTCAACCACCATAATGTTTTCCCTTTTGTTTTTACCTGAGGTGCAAATCTCATAAAAAAAAGGCTCAATGTATGTTGTAAAACATGTTTTTTGAAGGTGCTTAATCATTTGTTTAAAAAGAACTGTTCGATTTCGTTTGTTGAATAAAAAATTGCAATTTTGTTTCAAACAAAGCAACCCTTTAGAGTATCATTTCATCAAAAAATAAAATTTAAAAATGAAGCGTCTAATTCTATTCTTTCGAATTCTTTTAGTTTTTGCATTGTCGTTTTTGTTTTTTGCTTGTCCTCCCAAATGCAACAATCAGTTGATAGTAATATCCCCAATACCCGATTCGATTCTAAATTTAGTGCCTTATGCCGATGGACAAAAGGTTTGTTTAAGGCATTCCGAAGGAACTCAAATAGTGTTTAATTGCAGTAGGAACACGCATACCGAGTTTGTCGATTTTGATCATGGTTGTGGTAATGCTATTGAATTTGAAGTGAACCGCACAATTCTTACCCCTGAGTATCCTTTGCCCGAAATAAACTTATCTATACAGAAAATTGACGAGGAGTACATTGATATGAATTTGTGGTTTGCCGGTGGTAACTTCAATTTTATTTTCTATGAAAATAAGGTCGATACACTTATTGAGTACGCGATTGGCGACCATAATTATTCCAATGTTTGGGCAATGAAATCGGACTATTACAATTCGTATCTGAATCAACCAGAACTATTGGTCGATAGCTTATATTTTAATGCCGAATTTGGCATTTTAAGAATTAAAATGAATAACGGTGAAACCTACGATTATGACGTTTGCTACAAAAATTAATAGTTCGATATTATTGATATTTTTAGTTGTTTTGTTTTCGTCGTGTGCCGAAGACCAAGCGCTGAAAAAAGTAAACTACCATCTAAGTGATACAATATCGCAATGGTTGGTTAGCGATAGCGTATTTATGCGGTTTGAAATGACCGATAATAATGGTATAAACCGTGAGTATTTTATGCATGCCAATGAACACGATGAAACATTGGGCTCATCCTATTTTATGGGCATTAAAACACAAGTGAGTTTTACCGAGTATTATTTTCAGCGTTTTCGGTCGAACTATTCCGATGAATTCAGTATTTCATTATATCCTTCATATAACGACGATGTTTATGGTGAACAGATTCATTTTTCGTTAAACGATTTGAGTTTTCATTACGATAATCATTTAAATATTATTACAAACATCTATATGGGGAGTCATTATTTGAATCTTCGAATTACAAGCGAAGGTGTCGAGGATGATTCGCTTATCTCGTCGTCGCTCTGTTTTCCTGGTTCGTTTTCAATTAACGGAAAAGAATATTCTAAGCTTTTTCACTTCAAATTGAATGATTTAAAAGAATATTGGGATGATTACACCATTACCGATATATATTATGCACAGGGGGTTGGTTTGCTCCGATACGACATGAACAATGGTTTGATTTTTACCCGTAAATAGAACTTTTTTCGTTT
>DAOSWJ010000016.1:0-22196 GCA_035380005.1 Prolixibacteraceae bacterium
AAACCGCCGATGGTTTGTTCCTTTCGATACATGAAGCTGCTTTGGTCTATTTTGCCAGTATGACCATTGCGCCTCGTGCCAACAACCAATTGAAGGCCGATTTGGTTCCTTGGGCCGATGGCGATAGGGTAAAAACAAAAGCTCCGATGCAAAGTCCTTGGAGAACTATTTCAATTGCCGAAAAACCAGGCGACCTAATTACAAATTATATGGTGTTGAATTTGAACGAGCCAAATCAACTCGATGATCTATCTTACATTAAACCATCGAAATACATAGGTATTTGGTGGGGTATGCACATTGGCAAATATACCTTTTGGGAAAGTCCTAATTTGGGCGCAAGTACTAAAAATTCAAAAATGTACATCGATTTTGCTTCAAAACATGGTATCCCATTATTGCTTATCGAAGGCTGGAATAAAGGATGGACGCCTGCATGGTACGAAAATAGAATGCACGAATTTAGCTTCACCCAAAGTGTGGATGACTTCGATTTGAAAGAAGTTGTAGAATATGGTAACCAAAAAGGTGTAAAATTAATTGGTTATCACGAAACAGGCTCAAACCTAATCAGCTATCTTGATCAAATTGATGCAGGTTTTGCATTGTATCGCGAAATGGGAATCCATGATATTAAAATTGGTCAGGTTGGCTCGAGGTTAAACATGAAAGAATGGCACCACGGTCAGTTTGGGGTAAACTATTATCGATATGTGCTGAAAAAAGCTGCAGAATACCAATTGGCCGTTAACTTTCACGAGCCAATAAAAGATACTGGTGAACGCCGTACCTACCCAAATATGATGACCCGCGAAGGTGCCCGTGGAATGGAATACGATGCTTGGAGCGAAGGTAATCCGCCCAATCATTTGGCAATTTTACCTTTTACTCGTTTGTTGTCAGGGCCAATGGATTTCACTCCCGGTACTTTCGATATAATGATAGAGCAAGGTTACGGACGTCGCGTACACACTACTGTTGCTAAGCAGTTGGCTGCTTATGTCGTAGTTCTTTCTCCAACACAAATGATGTCTGACTTGCCCGAGTATTATGAAGGAAACCCAGCCTTTCAGTTTTTATTGGATGTGCCTGTTGACTGGTACGATACCCAAGTGCTGAATGCTGAGATTGGCGAATACATTACCATGGTGCGACGCGATAAACACAGCGATGATTGGTATTTGGGTAGCTTAAGCAATGAAAAAGCACGTGATTTTGAGGTTTCTCTTTCGTTTCTTGAAGATGGGCGCAAGTATCTGGCTCAAATATATGCCGATGGCGATAATGCCGACCTCGAGACAAACCCAACTGAAGTAAAAATTACTGAAGTTGAAGTTGACAAGAACACCGTTTTGCCCATAAAATTAGTTGGCGGAGGCGGACAAGCTATCAGGTTTAAAGCTTTATAGCCACTAATCTTATAACAATTATTTAAATACAAAAAAGGCCGAGGATTATACTCCTACGGCCTTTTTCTAAATTTGCTATCGTAAAAATATGAATTGAAAAATCCAATTAGCGGTTGAACAACATTTCGCGGTATTTTGGCAATGGCCACAATTCATCGTCGATAATCAATTCAAGCTTATCGATGTGGTAGCGGATTTTACCAATGTATGGGCGAACAGTTTTGTCGTAAGTAAAAGCAAGTTCAACAGCATCTTCAATTTGGTTGGCCACTTTGCGCGCTTCAACCATTTCGTTAACCATGTTTTTGATTGCGGTAATATGTTCCGAAATTTCTCTAATCAATTCTAAACGGTTTCCGGCAAGGGCTTTATATTCGTCGCCAAACACTTCTTTTAATCCCTTAACGTTTTCAACCAAAACACTTTGATATTTTACTGCAGTAGGAACTATGTGGTTTATCGACATGTCGCCAAGTACGCGTGCTTCAATTTGAATTTTCTTCATGTACTTTTCGTACTCAACCTCAACGCGTCCTTCGAGTTCTTTCACATCGAAAATACCTACTTTTGAGAAAAGTGCTTTTGAGCTTTCGCTTAAGTAACCTTGAAGTGATTCAGGTACGCAGGTTATATTGGTTAAACCACGTTTTTCTGCTTCTTTTACCCATTCTTCGCTATAGCCGTTGCCATCGAAACGAATTGGTTTGCAAATACCAATGTATCTTTTCAATACCTGGAAAATTGCTTCGTCTTTTTTCACCCCTTTTTCGATGAGTGCGTCAACCTCGGTCTTGAACTCTGTTAATTGGTCGGCTACCGCAGTGTTAAGTGCAATCATGGCCGAAGCACAGTTTGCCGATGAACCAACCGCACGGAATTCAAAACGGTTGCCTGTAAATGCAAATGGTGAGGTGCGGTTACGGTCGGTATTGTCGAGTAAAATTTCAGGAATTCGTCCAATGTTCAATTTTAATGAGGTTTTTTCCTCTGGAGTCATCTTTTTGTCCGAAACGTTTTGTTCAATCAAATCGAGCATTTTGTTTACTTCGGTACCTAAGAAAGCTGATACAATTGCTGGAGGAGCTTCGTGTCCGCCCAGACGGTGTGAGTTCGATGCGGTAAGGATACTTGCACGAAGCAGGTCTTGATGTTTGTAAACAGCCATTATAGTATTCACAACAAAAGTGAGGAATTGCATGTTGCTTTTTGGGTTTTTACCCGGCGAATACAATACAACTCCAGTGTTTGTCGATAACGACCAGTTGTTGTGTTTTCCCGATCCGTTAATGCCTGCAAATGGTTTTTCGTGCAACAAAACGCGGAATCCGTGGTGACGTGCAACCCTGTTCAGTACATCCATAATGAGTTGGTTATGGTCGTTGGCAAGGTTACACTCCTCGTAAATAGGTGCAAGTTCAAATTGGTTGGGAGCCACCTCGTTGTGGCGAGTTTTACAAGGTATTCCGAGTTTATAAGCTTCGTTCTCAACGTCGATCATAAAGTTGGTAACCCTTTCAGGAATTGAACCAAAATAATGGTCGCTCAATTGTTGATCTTTCGACGAAGAGTGTCCCATTAAAGTACGGCCGGTTAACGAAAGGTCAGGACGGGCTTGGTACAATGCTTCGTCAATCAAGAAATATTCTTGTTCCCAGCCTAGGTTTGCATATACTTTTGTTACGTTTTTATCGAAATACTGGCAAACACCAACAGCAGCTTTGTCAACAGCATTCAAGGCTTTTAATAAAGGAGCTTTGTAATCGAGTGCTTCGCCGGTGTACGATATAAATATAGTGGGAATACAAAGCGTAGTTCCAATAATAAATGCAGGCGACGAAGGATCCCAAGCAGTATAACCCCTTGCTTCGAAAGTTTGACGCAAGCCGCCGTTTGGAAACGACGAAGCATCGGGTTCTTGCTGTGCAAGTAATTTACCAGAAAATGCTTCAACTACTCCGCCCATTTCGCTATGATCGATAAAGGCATCATGTTTTTCGGCTGTTCCGTCAGTCAGAGGTTGAAACCAGTGTGTGTAGTGGGTTGCGCCGTTTTCCAAAGCCCATGCTTTCATGCCTGTAGCAATGCCATCGGCTACTTTACGGTCAATGGTACTTCCATTGTCAATTGCATCGATAACTGCGTTATAAGCATCCCTCGATAAGTACTTCTTCATCTTTTTACGGTCGAATACATTGCAAGCGTAAAAGTCGGATGTTAAATCGGCTTCCCTTTTTACTTCAACCGGTTTCCTTTCCAATAATCTTTGAAAAGCTGCCAAACGAAAACTAGCCATAATTTTAAATTTTAAGTTCGTGAATCAATATTTCCTAATTTCTGATTATTTATATCAAAGTGTCAGCTTAAAAGGCAAATAAATTTCTAAAATCTGCCCTAGTGCTTAAAACAGTTACAAAAATATATTTTCATCGGAATGGAGCACCATGCTTAGAGTGTTTTTTTTCAAAAAATCGCTAAAAAATTCATTTTTTTAACAAATAGTTCACAAAAAGATCAAAATTTCAACACTAAGTCTAAAAAATTTGGGATTATTTGCTCTGATTTGCCTTCTAATTTCATTTTGTACCGCTTCCGCGATGGGGGGGTGCCTTCGTTTTCCTCAATGTAGGCTTTCATTATTTGCCAATTGAATTCGGGATGAAATTGTACCCCATATATTTTTCCTACTTTAAAAGCTTCTATGCGACTATTTTGCTCGTCGATGGCCAAAAGCTCGGCATTTAATGGTAGTTCGCTAACCGAATATTCGTGCGATTTGTATGCTTCGAGCCTTTTGCCTGTATTTTTAAATAAGCTATCGGTTTGTCCTTGGTCTGTAATCGATATGTTGCCTATTCCATACTGTCCACCCCATTTGTCAAGTTCTACTTTTCCGCCCAATGCCTCAGCAATGGCTTGATGCCCAAAACAAATTCCTAAAACCGGAATGTTGCTGTAAAAAGCGGTTACTATCCAGTCTTTTAACGATTTTAGCCACTCGTGTTTTTGGTTTACATTGTAATGCGAGCCTGTAATAATTGCTCCTATGTACTCGCTTGGGTGCCTTAATTGGTCGCCATTGGGCAAGTCGAATACTTTAAAAACCCTTTCTGGAAGATTTGATCTTTTAATGATCCAGTCTTCAAAATCGGCATTCTCCTTTTTTATGTTTTTGAAAGTTGTGCCACATTTAATGATGAGTATGTTTTTCATAAAAGCCTATTTTTTCCGATTTGCCCCCATATGAAATGGGGTTGCATTTGCAAAAGTACGTTAAAAATCGTTTACAACGAAAAAAACAGGGCATATCTTTCGGATTTAGTATAAAAAATTAAAGTACCCCTCTGCGCGAAAGGGGTACTTTTAAAAAGACAATTGTGTTAATGTCAAAATTCTTGTTGTGAGTATTTTAGAATTCGGTTATGGAAAAAGCA
This sequence comes from Prolixibacteraceae bacterium, assembly GCA_035380005.1. Classification (GTDB taxonomy): domain Bacteria; phylum Bacteroidota; class Bacteroidia; order Bacteroidales; family Prolixibacteraceae; genus Roseimarinus. Next base: position 4,841 of record DAOSWJ010000016.1, read on the forward strand.
GTATCATTTGATTCAATCTGAAAATTTTTCATATATGTTCTTAAGTATTCGATATATTCTTTGGTTTCATCTGGTTCATTTAAATACTCGAAAATAACTTTGTGTGATTTACCTTGTTTCCCTATTTCAATCCACTCAGCTCCTCCATCGGCGCAATCGGGGCATCCAATTACAGAATCTAATTTAAGAAAGGAAAAATAATTTATTTTTTGAGCCAGTTCTGTTATGATTTTAGTATCTACCCTCTCCGAAAATGAAATCTCAGGTAACACACCCTCTAAATTCCAACCACTTTTATAAAAATAGAAATGTGAATTTGTTATTTGAATGGAATTATTACAATATCCAAGACACATTCCAAATGATGTTCCATACTTTATGTATTCAATATTGTTTGGTAGATTATTATCTTCACTTTTATCGCATGCTGTTACAGCAGATGCAATTAACAATGCAATTAACAGTTTTTTCAATTTATACATGGTTAGGTATTGAAATTAAACATGTAAAACTGATGCATTAAGCTTAATAATAGTTGCGTTGAATGTGTTGATTGAATTAGGTTTAGAAAACAGTTTGTTTATAAGGATTGAGTAGCCTTTACGTTTAAATAAAACCTGTATCTACTTCTTTAATTCCCATTCAAAACCATCTTTTTTGTCTTTTATTTCAAAGCCAAGTGCAGTAAGTTCGTTCCTAATTTTGTCCGATGTTGCCCAGTCTTTATTTGCTTTTGCTTCGAGTCTGATATTCAGCAACATGTCAACTACCTTATTGAGGGTTTCTTCGTTTTTCGATGTTTCGGAATAATCGGCTTTCAATCCAAAAATATCGAAAACAAAGCTGTAAAAAAAGCTTTTTAACTGATCGAGACCGGTAGCCGTAATTTGTTCTTTGCCATCGAGCAATGAATTTATAATTCGTACCCCATCGAAAAGATTTGCAATAGCAATGGGGCTGTTAAAATCGTCGTTCATAGCATCGTAGCAGGCTTTTTCAATTTCGTAGATATTGATTGTAGAATTTTCAGATGGTATAATCTTGTCGATGTTTTCGGTAGCTTTAATCAAGCGTTCGAGACCTTTTTCGGCAGCTTGTAGTGCTTCGTTTGAAAAATCGAGTGTGCTGCGATAGTGTGCTTGTAAAATAAAGAAACGGATGGTCATTGGCGAGTAGGCCTTTTCGAGCATTGGGTGAGAGCCGTTAAAGAATTCGTCGAGGGTGATGAAATTGCCCAACGATTTCCCCATTTTTTGTCCGTTAATGGTAATCATGTTGTTGTGCATCCAATAGTTAACACTATCGTGGCCAAGTGCTGCACAGCTCTGAGCTACTTCGGCTTCGTGATGTGGGAAAAGCAAATCCATGCCACCTCCGTGAATATCGAACTGTTTGCCTAGGTATTTGGTGCTCATGGCAACGCATTCGGTGTGCCAACCCGGAAAACCATCGCTCCAGGGCGAAGGCCATCGCATAATGTGTTCGGGGTTTGCTTTTTTCCAAATAGCAAAATCAACCGATGAGCGTTTTTCATCCTGTCCATCGAGTTCGCGGGTGTTCGATATCAAGTCGTCGAGTTTACGGCCCGATAGTTTGCCATAATTGTTGGTTTGGGCATATTTTTCAACATCGAAATAAACCGAGCCGTTAACTTCGTAGGCAAATCCTTTATCTAGTATGGTTTCTACCATTTCGATTTGTTCAATAATATGGCCTGTTGCAGTTGGCTCTATACTAGGAGGGAGCACATTTAGCTGAGCCATATTTCGCCGGTAACTGTTGGTGTAGGTTTGAACCACTTCCATGGGCTCAACTTGTTCAATTTTTGCGCGTTGAGCAATTTTATCTTCGCCTTGATCGGCATCGGCAACTAAATGCCCTACATCGGTAATATTACGTACATAACGTACTTTGTAACCAATGTGCATCAGGTAGCGATAAACAAGGTCGAAAGTAATTGCGGGGCGCGAGTGCCCCAAATGAGCGTGGCCATAAACAGTGGGGCCACATACATACATGCCTGCAAAACCGGCTGTTATTGGCTTAAAAACTTCTTTTTTTCGGCTTAATGTGTTGTATATCGATAATTGCTGTTTCATGGTACACATAAAATTTGAACGGCCAAAGTTAATAATTAAGCTCGATAATTTTACAAAAAGAACAGCCACAGTTCATGTTGTTTGTATGCAACATGAACTGTGGCTGAATATTTTTATTATCGAAATGTAAGATTTAATCTTCAGTTAGCGACAAAAACCAGTTCATTGTATCGAATAAAGTTTGCGGAAAAGCGGTTAAATGGTCCATGCCGTTTAGTGGTTTCATTTCAACATTTGAACCTACTCCCAAGCTACGGAATTCTTTAAGCAATTCCATGGTTTGGTCACCCGGTACCCATTCATCAATTGTTCCATAAAAAAGTTTCAATGGTGTGTTGGTTGCCCATGCATTAACTTTGTTTTGGGCAAAAGCGATACGCATAGGTTCGTAAGCATCGTTGTTTAAGTATGTTTCGTTATTGATAAAATCGGAATTGAAAAGACCTTGTACATATTCTGATCCGATTTCGTCATTAACTTCATTATCGGTACGTTGACCATCAATTAAGCCAGGAATTTTTTCAGCATATTCATCTTTAAAAATTAACGAGTAATCAATATTCATGTCTGAATAAGTTTTAAACGACTCGAGTAGGTAAACCAAAAACGAAGGTTTAGTGTAGCGTTGTTGTTGAAGTACCCAACTTCTGAAGCCTGCCATGTCGTATGCTCCACTGCCTGCCGATGCGGCAGTAACTGCAAGGTCGTTGTTATCAGCATTGTTTTCAATGGCTTCCATAGCTGCAACAGTTGCACCTCCACCTTGTGAGTAGCCAAACATGAATAGCTGGTCGTTAATTTTACAGGGTTTTTCAATTTTCACAAATTCAATTGAAGCCCTAATCATGTCAAGTACTGCATTCACCGTGTATTGTTTGTGCAAATAAGGGTGAAATTCGGCATTTGAAGCTCCGAATCCAATGTAATCGGCAATTACTATAACCATACCTGTACTGGCCAAATAAGTCATAAACTCATTATTAGTATTAACCGAAGGTGCTTCGGCTTTTGTGAAAATTGTGCCGTGCTGATAGCTTAATATAGGAAATTCTTCGTTGTTTTTTTTCGGAACCGGTGTAGCTACTACGCCCGACACGAGAATTGAATCGCCTTCGAATAATGTTTTGTAAATTAATTTATAGATGTTTACATCGTATTTTACATTCTCGGTTAGCGCGGTTACACCAAAAGTATTCATTGCACTTTTAATGTTTTCAACTGTAGCCGGAATAGCTGGTGAAAATGTTTCGTTATCGACCAGATATTTTGGTGTAATGTCGTCATCGTTATCGTCTTTGTCACAAGCAGAAAACAACATTGCAGTAGCCAAAAACAACATTAAGGGCCAATAAATTTTTTTGATTTTCTCTTTTTCCATATATGTATTTTTTGTTGCTTAATAATCGGTTTATTTATTCAGAATGCATTCAATTTCAGTCAATTCTTCTTCAGAAAAGAGTAAATAATCAAGTGCGCCTAAGTTGTCGTTAAGCTGTTCGACCGAGCTGGCGCCAACCAAAACCGAGGTGAGTTGTTTGTGGCGAAGTAGCCATGCAATAGCCATTTGTGCAAGCGACTGACCTCTAACTTCGGCCATTTCGTTTAACGCTTTTACCTTGTCGATAGCTTTTTCTACTTCATTTTCTTGTAAGAATCCCCACGATTTTGCTGCACGTGAGTTTTCTGGAATTCCATTAATGTATTTATCGGTTAACAAGCCTTGTGCCAATGGCGAAAAGGCAATAATACCAACCCCAAGTTCGTCGGCTGTGTTGAGTAGTTGGTTTTCAACCCAACGTTCAAACATTGAATATTTTACCTGATTGATCAAACATGGAGTTCCTAAACTATTCAGGATTTTTACTGCCTCTTCGGTCTCATCGGCCGAATAGTTCGAAATACCAACATAAAGAGCTTTTCCTTGTCGAACAATTAAATCGAGTGCCGCCATTGTTTCTTCTAAGGGAGTGTTGGGGTCGGGGCGATGATGGTAAAAAATATCGACATAGTCGAGCCCCATTCGTTTAAGGCTTTGATCGAGGCTTGCAACCAGGTATTTTTTCGATCCCCATTCTCCGTAGGGTCCATCCCACATCCAGTAACCGGCTTTTGTCGAAATAATCATTTCGTCGCGATAGGGTTTAAAATCGCCGGCCATCATTTTGCCAAAATTTTCTTCGGCCGAACCCGGAGGGGGACCGTAATTATTGGCCAAATCGAAATGGGTAATACCGTTGTCGAAAGCATGTCGTAAAATCTTTCTTCCATTTTCAAATGTGTCGACACCGCCAAAGTTGTGCCATAAGCCGAGCGAAATAAGTGGCAATTTTATGCCCGAACGGCCACAGCGTTTGTACTCAATTTGTTCGTAACGTTGTGCACTTGCCCTGTAATCCATGTTCTTTTTATTTTTATGCAAATTTACTTAAAACATTCAAATAATTAGCTATGCTTGTGCTCACTCATTAATGTATTATAGAATGCTATCTTTGTAAAAACATTTTGATTTATGGCAAAAATTGATTTCAAACCCGGAACAATGGTATATCCAATACCGGCTGTAATGGTAAGCTGTGGTGCTACACCCGAAGAATATAATATCATTACCATAGCATGGACCGGTACCATTTGCAGTAATCCACCAATGTGTTACATATCGGTTAGGCCCGAAAGACATTCTTTTGATATTATTAAACGCAATGGTGAATTTGTTATTAACCTGACCACTCAAAACATGGCAAAACAAACCGATTGGTGTGGATGTCGTAGTGGACGAAAACATAATAAATGGGATGAAATGAATCTTACTCCTGCACCGGCCAAGCTTGTTAATGCACCAATAATTGCCGAAGCTCCTGTAGCTATCGAGTGCAAAGTGAACAGCGAAGTAAACCTAGGCTCTCATATAATGTTTATTGCTGATGTAGTAAATGTGCGAGTTGATGATAAATACTTCGATGAAGAAAGCGGACGTTTCGATTTGGAAAGCGCCAACCCTTTGGTTTATAGTCATGGTGGTTATTTTAAACTGGGGCAGAAAATTGGGAAGTTTGGTTTTTCGGTTGAAAAGAAAAAGAAAAGAAAGAAGAAACAATGATTGCAAATAAAAATCCTTTGTTAAACAAATTTGATACCCCCGATGAGGTTGTGCCGTTTGATTTGATTGATGCTAAGCACTTCGAGCCAGCGTTAAAAACAAAAATCAAAAATGCCAAGCTAACGATAAAGAAATTGCTTGCTAATGATGCTACAACTTTTGCGAATACCATTGAGCCTATTGAAAAAATATACGACGATATTGCTCAAATTGGCAATATATTGTTCAATTTAAACTCTGCTAGCACCAGTGATAAAATTCAAAAAGTTACCCAAAAAGTATCACCATTGTTAACCCGTTTTTCAACCAAGCTATTACTAAATCGAAGATATTTGAACAAGGTTGAGCAGCTTTACCGCGATGGCAATCAAACATTAACCGATGAGCAAATGCGATTGCTTGAAATTACTTGTCAAAATATGAAACGCAACGGCGCTGCTCTTGGGGTTTTAAAAAAAATGATGCTGGTTCGTTTGCAAATGAGTTTGTCGAAATTAACACTGCGGTTTAATGACAGGGTTTTGGCCGATACAAATAACTTTTTGTTACATATTAACGATAAAAAAGATTTACTAGGGCTGCCCGAAGAGTTAATTGAAAGAGCTCAAAGCAACGCAGTTCAAAAGAATACCAAAGGTTGGCTTTTTACTCTTCAAGCACCTGATTACATACCTTTTATGAAATATGCACACAGCCGTTCGTTGCGCGAAAAAATGTATCGAGCATATACATCGAGGGGTAATCGCAAAAATGCCAATGATAACAATAAGCTGATTAAGAAGATTGTTAACCTTAGGTTGAGACAAGCAAAAATGCTGGGGTACAAACATTTTGCCGATTTTGTTCTTGAAGAAAGGATGGCTTCGACAACCTTAAAGGTGAACAATTTTATCAACGATCTCCTTTTGGCATCTAAATCATTTGCCAAAGCCGATTTGGATGAGTTAAGCAAGTTTGCCGAAACCCAAAGTGCACAGCTACCCCTGATGCCTTGGGATTTTAGTTTTTATTCCGAAAAAATGAAAGAGGAACTTTTTGGCTTCGATGAGGCCAGTATTAAGCCATACTTTCAACTCGAAAAAATTATTAAAGGGGTATTTGAATTAGCTAACAGGCTTTTTGGAATCAGTTTTACTGAATGTTTCGATATTAAAACCTATCACCCCGATGTTCAGGTCTTCAGAGTTTTCGATTCAGATGGAAGCTACCTTTCGGTTTTGTACCTCGATTTATATGCTCGCGACAACAAACAGGGAGGGGCTTGGATGACCGAGTATCGTGCACAATCAAATATTGGTGAAAACATGAAACGTCCGCATATTTCGATATGTTGCAATTTTGCCAAACCAACGGCAAATCAACCCACTCTGCTTAGTTTTAACGATGCAGGAACCTATTTGCATGAGTTTGGACATGCCTTACACGGTATGTTGGCCAATACTGTCTATCCATCCTTATCGGGTACAAACGTGTTTCGCGATTTTGTAGAACTGCCATCGCAGATTTTCGAAAACTGGTTGTGTGAACCACTTTGGTTGCAAGATGTTGCCGTTCATTATAAAACAGGCGAAGCAATCCCCGATGAATTAATCGATAAGTTGATTGTTTCCCGAAATTTTCAAGCAGGTTATCAGTCGGTCCGTCAGCTTTCGTTCGCAATGCTCGATATGGCTTGGCATAGCATCGGACAACCTTTTAAAGGTGATGTGGGGTTTTTTGAAAAGCAGAAAACCCTTACAACGAAATTGTTACCCGATGTTGAAGGCAGTTGTACAAGTACATCGTTTGGCCATATTTTTGGCGGAGGCTATGCCGCAGGTTATTATGGCTATAAATGGGCCGAGGTGCTCGATGCCGATGCTTTTGCAATGTTTAAAGAAAATGGGATTTTTGATGCACAAACGGCATTGGCTTTTCGAAAAGAGATATTAGAAAAAGGGGGTACTGTTGATCCGAATACATTGTACCATAATTTCAGAAAAAAAGAACCAACAATTGATGCTTTATTGGAGCGAAGTGGCCTAAAGTCTAATTAGCCGATTATTGATAGGTTTTACGTTCGTCTTCAATGGCATTCATCACACATCTGAAGCCAACATAGCTTGTTGCAGTGTCCTGATATTCAAAATCGCGTGTCGAAACTTGTATGTAGTGGGCAACATCTTTCCACGAACCACCACGAACCACTTTACGTTTCATGGCCGGAGGGTCGTCGGGTTGTGCGTTGTACTGAAATTCGGGATTCATATCGTGCATGAGTTCGTAGCCGTTGGTTTCGTATGCTGTACTTGTCCATTCAGCAACATTGCCGGCCATATCGTAAAGGCCAAAATCGTTAGGATCGAATGTTCCAACACGCATTGTTTTGGTTGAATAATGGCTGGTTGCAACATAATTGCCGCGTTGTGGCTTAAAGTTGGCCATGTAGCATCCTTTTTCGTTCGAAGTGTAATAACTTCCCCAAGGATATTTGTTGCCATGTTTTCCACCTCGTGCTGCATATTCCCATTCGGCTTCGGTAGGTAATCTGTAATCGTGTACAGGCAATATTTTATGTGTGGCCAACATTTGCTTTTTTTGTTCAGTTCGCCAGTGACAAAAAGCTTTGGCTTGTTCCCAGGTTACACCAACAACCGGGTATTCGTAAAAAGCCGGGTGATGGAAGTATTTTAAGGTCCAGGGTTCGTTAAAAGAGTAGGTGAAATCGCGAACCCAAACTAAGGTGTCGGGATAAACCGGAACTGACTTTTCTACAATAAAATCCTGACGACTGTTTACCCCATTGTAACTTTGTGTTTCGTAATTGTAGCTGTTGGCTCTTTGTGCTGCTTTTTGCAGGTCGATGTAAGCATATCGGTAAAATACTTTTCGAAAGTCGATTTCTTTACCGGGATTAAATTTCTCTTTTCCTTGATAGAGCATAGGGGCTATGGCATCGAGAACATCTTGCCGGTCGTCTTCCCATAGTTCGCTTAGTAAGAACCAGTCGATAGTTGCAGGTTCAATTAATTGTTTACTTTCGTCGGTAGCCCGGTAATAATCAATTCCGGCTTTAAAAGTTAAAAATGCAGCAACCGAGTCAGTTACCCAATTGATGTATTGACGGTATTCATTGTTGGTTATTTCTGTTTGATCCATCCAAAACGAACGAACCGAAACAGTGCGGGCAGGAGCCAGTGAGTGGTCAATATTTTCATCGGAAATACCCAAAGTGTAACTTCCCTGTGGAATGTAGCTCATACCATAAGGAATTGGCTCAAACCAGGGTGCCTTTGGTTGGCCTTTCAAATCGTGCAAAGCTACTTCGGGTTGACATGCCGGAAAGAGCAAAGCCAAAACGAGAAGCGATAATATGTAATTTGAAAGTTTTGTTAGCACGATTTATAAAATGATAATTGCTTTATGAACGGATAAAAACGGTATCTATTGTACAAGCAAAAGCCCTATGGCAATAACCACAAGGCTTTTTTTTATGCAGTTTGTTAGAATACATCAAATTAGTTTTCCCACAAGTTTTGTTCGTAGTCGAATATTTCGCGTTTAATACGTTCCGATTCGAGTTGGGCTTCGCGGCCAGTTACATAATCGGTAATGGTGCGGTCGTTATATACGTTGGCTTCCTGAATGAAGTAGGAGTTGAAATAACGGTTTACAAACAAATCGTCGTAGGTATAAAGCGGCCTGTCGTTGTTCATGCTATAAACAGGAACAGTAGCCATGTATGGCCTTGCATCTGGGTAATATATCCAGAATAAACGTTGGCGCCTCATTAATCCATCAACAAAATATTCCCTGATAGGGCAAATGCCAATGGTTTCGACATGTAGTCTCGAATCGCGACGGTTAAAATACCAAACTTCTTTTATAAGAATCTGCTTAATTTCTTCTGGTCTCCAACGAATTGAAACCAGTGAGTCGCGGGTTACGCCAGGGCGAATTTCGATAGGTACAATTTCTTCTCTCATGCCTACATCTTTCAATTCTTGCATGCTAAGGAAAATATTATTTGGATCGAACTCAAAGGCATTGTCGCGCAAAGGTTTTCTGAAAGCATTGAACTGATTTTGTTCAATACCATCGAGAATTACCTTTATCAGGCTTTTACGTTGGTGCATTTCATCAATTGGATAATACAAGGGAAGGTTCATTTTTTCCCTTAAATCGATAATTTGCCAGGTTATTTTTTGCCAAACCACATCAGCCTCTCTAACGAAAGGGTATTGGGCATACTCGCGGTTCGAGAAATCGTTTTCCTGTTGATAGGTATCGTGAAAAGGACCGAATTTATCGGTAAACCTGACACCCTCTTGTGATATACCGTATAACGGAATCAAAATAAATAAGGCAATTCTAATTATAGCTTTCATACCAAAAGGTTTTAGCAATTTCGTTATTGTACTTTTAAAATTATTGGCGATAACATACGATCCATTTCATTTTTGTCGCCGCCTTCAATTCGGGCCCTTATGTTTTCAAAGGTAACCCTGTCGCCACCACCAAGTGCGTTTAACAGCTCTTTTTGTTGTGGCGTAAACATATGCGATTTTGACGATAAAGTTGTTACCATACCTCCCGAGGTTGGAACTGTCATATCAAAACCTGTAACTACAAATTCCATATCGAAGTCGAAGTCTTCAAGTTTTGCAAATACGCCTGTTTGTGCCCTTAATATTTCGCGAGGAACTGATCCTTCGGTTCGTTGGGCTACCGTTGCTTTTGGGTCGGGTACTTTTTTTACCCTGAATATCATTTCGCCCATTTTCCTTTTTTCGCCATTTAGGTCGGCATTAACAATTACTTTTGTTTTTTCGCCTATTGGGTCGAGCTCGTTGGGTTCAATTATCCAATCATCTCCAACTTTATAAAGCTTTCCGTTTGTGCAAACGGGTTCTAAGCGGTTATTTGGTATGCCTGGTACCGAAATACTTATCGGGTTTTGAAGGTCTTTATACAGCACATTCATTTTTGTAGGCGATATGGTTACCGCAGGTCGTGCCACTTGAAATTCGAAATTGAATGGTTTGTTTCCGTAACCTTCGCCATCGGGGGTTCTGTACTTAATGTTTCCTGAAAATTTGTAGTCACCAACCTCGTTGGGAACCATCGAAAAAATGGCTTCATTCTCTTCAACCGGCAATGGGTTGTTACGTCCGTCGATGAACACTTCGAGATCTTGAGTGGTATCTTCGGCCGAAAGGAATATGCGTGCTTTGTATTCTTGTCCTTGAAAAATGTAACTGGCATCGGGGATTACTTTTGCAGTAAGGCCTGTAAATTTAAACGATGAAGCATCGATTTGGTTAAACAGGTGGCGCAATACTGCCGACTCGGCGTTACGTACATCGATTTGCAGTTTCGATAATAAAGTTAAACTAGCAATAACCGGTGTCGATTCAAAATTTTGCTGAGGCCATGTACGGTAATTAGATTGGTCACTTTTTTTATCTTCTTTGCTGGGATCTTCAACATCGAGAGAACTTTCTAGGTTCTGGATAATTTGAGGATAATTCTCAACCAAGCTTTCGAGGTATGTTTTGTATTCTCTAATTGCATTTTGAAGTTCAACACCACGATTTTTAGTAAGCATTATTTCTGGCGATACGTTTAGGTCGTCTTGCCTTCGAAGAATGAGTGTATCGTTTGAATTATTTATTACTATTGGAAAAGCAGGGTCGAGCTCTTCGGTTGGTAATTTTACCTCGCCACCCGAAGCCATTGTAAGTTCTTCTTTAATATCGATGATGTATTTTACAACCGAATCGCTTCGTTCGTGAACATCGTTAGCCAATTTGTGCCAACGTTCAACCTTACCTTGGTTTATTTCGAGGGCATGTTCAAAGTCGCTTATAAGCGAGGTGTTCTTTTCAGTAAAACTCAGGTAGGTTTTTAAAAGGCTGGCATCAACAATTTTGAATGCACTAAGTGTTTCGGCCGCTACGTTTAATGCAAGCATGGCCGTAAGCACCAGATACATCATGTTGATCATCTTCTGCCGTGGAGTTTCCGGACAATTCTTTGTTCCCATACGCTACTTCTGGTTTACTTTTTTCCGTTTAAAGCGCCAAGCATTTTTCCGTAAATGTTGTTCAGTGCTTGGATATTATCGTTAATTGCTTTTGTGTTTTGATTGAATTTTTTGGTTTCTTCAATTGAAGTATTCAACAGGTTGCCAATTTCGCCAACTCCTTTTGAATATTCGTTAACCATAGTTTCGACCTTCGCTGCACCTTTAAGATGTAACTCGTAAGCAGTATTTATAGCTGCAAGGTTTTTGTTCAATTTTTCGAGTCCGTTTACATATTTGTCGGCACTCTTCTCAAGTCCCTTGTAACCGTTTGAGAGTGAGCCAGTCATGCTTTTGTAAGATTCGGAAAGCTCTTTAGCCGATTGGTCAAACGATTGGGCTGTTTTAGAGGCTGCATCGCTGAATACACTTGTCGATTTTCCAATTGATGTGTTCATATCGGCAATTGATTTCTGCATGCTGCCAGCCGATTGTTTATAGGTTTCGCTCATTACTTCGGCACCTTCTTCAACAGCTTTTGTAGCCTTTTTGCTGGCTTCGGCCATTGACCCAACCGATACAGAAGCTTCGTTCATATTTTTAACGAAACCTTCGGTTGCAGAAACAGCATTTGTTATATCCTTTAAGCCATTAGCCGTTTGCGATAGTTTCTCGAAGCTTTCTTTTAATGATGCCATTTGTGCATCGGACAGGCCGGCAACAGCTGTGTTGGTAGAGCCTCCTTGTGCAGAACCGTTAGCAGGTACAATACCCTTTGCCAGCATATCAGCTTTTTCGAATTTCTTTTTATCGCGTGCGCTCTCTTCTCCTGTACGCATTTGAGGATAAATTATTTTCCAGTCGGGTAATTCCATCATAGGCTCAAAAGCTGAAACAAAGAAAATGATGGCTTCAATTGATAAGCCTACTCCAAGAAAGACGCTGGCTCCGGGTAAGTGTTCAAGTTTAAAAAGTGCTCCAATCAACACTACCGAAGCTCCCCAACTATAAATATAGTTTTGCATGAGCTTCCAACGTTTTGAATGCAAAAAATCCCCAATATTCATGTTCTTGTTTTTTTATTGTTAAAAATTATTACCAAATGATGAACGAACACACCTGAAGCCAATAAACGAAGTTGCAGTATCTTGGTATTCGTATGTGCGTGTCGAAACCTGAATGTAGTATCCAACATCTTTCCACGATCCACCTCTGATTACTTTACGCTTTAGTGCAGGTGGGTCGTCGGGTTTTGCGTTGTATTTAAAGTCGGGGTTAAGCTCGCTAACCAAGGCCATCGAAAGGTCGTCGTATGCTGTGCTGGTCCATTCGGCAACGTTGCCGGCCATGTCGTAAAGTCCATAGTCGTTTGGTGGGTATTCGGCAACTTTCATTGTAGCTAAACCGCCATCTTCGACATAGTTACCACGCATTGGTTTGTAGTTGGCCATAAATTCGCCAAGTTGGTTGCGTGAGTAATAACCTCCCCAAGGGTACATTGAGTTTTGTAGTCCACCGCGCGATGCATATTCCCATTCCGATTCGGTAGGTAAGCGATAATCTTGCACTGTAGCATCGCCAATACTCGAGAAGTATTCGTTTTGCATTTTGGTGCGCCAATGACCAAATGCGTTGGCTTGTTCCCATGTTACGCCTACAACAGGATAATCGTCGAAACCGGGATGCCAGTAGTATTTGCTGGTCCATGGTTCGTTGTATGAATAAGTGAAGTCGCGAATCCACACAAGGGTGTCGGGGTAAATATTTACACTGTTGCGAACAATAAAGTCGGAACGGTCGGTAATTCCGCCACCATAACTTTGTGTTTCGTAGTTGTAGCTGTTGCGGCGTTGGGCTGCTTTTTGGTAGTCGATCCAAGCATAGTCAAAAAACATTTTTCGGGCATCGACTTCGCGAGCGCCAAAAAACCTTTCGTGAACAGGGATAAACAAAGATTCGAGGCTGAGGGTATCGGCCCAATCGATTTTCTCGTCCCAGTTTAAGCCCAAATAATTGCCGTCGATATCGAGTCGGCCATAATACTGTGCGTTTGGATTAGAACTGTTGTAGAGCAAGTGGCGGGCAATTGAATCCCTCACCCAGTTGGTAAACTGGCGATACTCATTATTTGTTACTTCTGTATCGTCCATCCAAAAGGCATCAATCGAGATGGTTCGGGTAGGCGTTAACTGTCCGGTGGGGTCTTCATCGCTGGGGCCAATCCTTAACGATCCTCTTCTAACGAAGGTCATACCGTAAGGCACAGGCTCAAACCAAGTTCCCCTTGAGCTTGCAGCACCGATCAATTCGCCGCTTTCTCCCGATTGGGTGCAACTTGCGATCATTGTGATGACCAACAGTGCAATGATTAATTTATAATTTTTCATAGCAATAATATTCTAATCCTATAGGTATCTTATACTTTTGTATTTTTGGTCTCTTTTTCCTTCTAAATTAAACGAGTAGGTAACCAGTACTTCGTGCGAAGTTGCACCTCCCATAAAAAGCGCATTGTTTATATTCATTGCGTATCCAATATCCAAACCACTTATCAGTTCCATTCCAGCCAGAACTGTTAAAGCTGCTAATTTATATTGATCAATTTTAATTCCCAAACCCCAACGGTATTTTTTGTTGTAAAACATTGTAGCATTCAGTTTGAATTCGTATGCTGCCAAGTCGGTACTTAACAAAAATGTAGGTTGTAAGTCAAATAACGGATCGGGTAACGCTATATTGTATGCCCCCATTAAATATATGTTTGGCTGGTAAAAATATAAATTTGTTTCTAATGTATTAGTATTAGCGTAAATAACTTTTGGTAAATTTAAGTTTGTTGCCGATAAACCAATCGAATATGTGTCGTTTTCGTAAAATGCACCAACGTTAATACCAACGTTAACTTGCGACATTTCTTCATTCGGAATGAATTCATCGCTCTCAGTATCAACTACTATCCATTCGGGGTTAACAATGTTATAATTCATAATACCAACCGAAATACCACCGCTTAAATTGCTTCCTTGCATTTTGTGGTGGTGGGCATAACTTAAATTGACATTTACATTGCGCTGAAAACCAACTTCATCGCTCATAATAAAAAGGCCAATACCGTTTCGCGTTCCAAACATTTCAAAAGGTGCTTCAACTCCAAATACTGAAGTAGTCGGCCTTCCTTCTCCCATACCAACAAACATATTGCTGTTTAATATGCTGGCATTGATGGTTTTTTTGGCACCTGTAAACCCTGCGTTAATATATGGTTTTAAAAACATATAATGACTATATGTGGGTTCTTGTTGTGCTTTAGCTGCTAAAATAACCAATAAAAATAAAATAAAAAAAGAAATCTTTTTTTTCATACAAGCTCTTTCACCTTTATCTAAAAAGGTTGCATCGTGAACAAAAATAAGATATTATATTTTATAAATGCACACGATTGCAACTGTTTATTTCATTTTCTTAAAATTTATCCACCACCGATCGGGTATTTCGCCTTGGCAGGCCATGCGATAATCAGCTTCATTTGAGGCTACCAATTGCCTCTCTTCGCCTGTTTTATCAGTGTTTATGGCGCTAACCTCGATCCACCACCGATCGGTTTGTTCATTTTTATAGAAAACGATAGGAAAATCAATTTCGTCTATTTGAACCTCATATTTTGTACAATTATCTGAAGTTTTATTGGGTTCGTCGTTTTTTCGGTGCATAAAGCCGTCAATAAAATACCAAAGCATTTGTGCCGCCAGCTTGGCTGTTTGCTTGTTTAAATCTCGGTTTGGTTCGATGTTGTAAAGCCCGAAAATTCTTAGCCTGTTGCTAAGCCCGGCATATCGGGTAAGCTGGCAGGCTTCGTCGGCATAAAGGCCATTGGGCGAACCATCTGATTGTGCAGGAGCATCGGTCATTCGCAGGGCCGATATGTCGAAACTTGCAATATCGGCGTCGCGGAAAACCGGCTCGGCCAGGCTTAAGTCGTTTCGTAAAACCCCTAAACGGTAATGGTCGAAATAGTTTTCGCCAAGAATTTTTAATTGCTTCCCGGAAGTAAAATACGATTGATAAGCCATACAGCTTATGTTGTACAAATTTGCAGCCTCGTTTTCAATAAGGTGGTTCAGGTAATCATTTTCGCTGGCCGACTTGCTTGATACAGCCAGGTCGATGCGCGAATCGATGTGTGCTAAATTGATATTGTTTTCGTATTCTTTTAAGCTGGCAAAAGTGCCTAAAGTAAGCAACTGATCGCCTCCAATTACAATTATGGTTGCTTGTTGATGGAGCAATAAATTGCATGCTTCCTGTAATGCAAAAAGGGTTTCGTTCATGTTTTGGCCGGTGCGCAAGTTGCCCAAATCGGCAATGCGTATCCCCGATGAAAATTTGCTGAGTTGGTATAGTTCTTCGCGTATGCTGTTTAACTCAAAATTGTTATGGGGTTCGTTATTTAAATTGCGGTTAACTGCAAAAAAAACAATATCGAACCGGGTATTGTCGGCAATAGTATTCGTATGCGAATTAATTGAGATATTCCTCCCTAACGAATAATCGTTATCGATATACGAAACACTATTGAACTGGTTAAGCTCAACAGGATCGAAAAAATTTAATACCTCGGCCAGTTTCCCCTTTTCCATTTAGATAGCGAGTAATATTTGGCTATTTCTTTTTACGTGTTGCCTTTTTTGGCGTTCCACCTTCTTCGATAATTTTCATACAATCGGCTAATTCAAGCTTTTCGGCTTCGGTGCCTTTGGGCAATTTGAAATTTTTCTTTTTGTATGAAATGTAAGGTCCCCAACGTCCGTTCAAAACTTTTAGCTCGGGTTCTTCATCGAAGGTTTTTATTGTTGCATTGCGGTCTTTTTCGCGTTTGGCTTCAATTAGCTCAATGGCCCTGTCGAGTGAAACTGAGAGCGGATCGTCGGTTTTGCCGAGCGAAACGAATTTATTGTTGTGTCTTACATAAGGGCCAAAGCGGCCAACGGCAACGGTTACTGTTTTATCTTCGTATTTACCTAGTTCGCGTGGCAGCTTAAACAGTTCGAGCGCTTCTTCGATGGTAATGGTTTCGATATGCATGCCTGGTTGTAAACTGGCAAATTTGGGTTTTTCGTCTTCATCTGAGTCTGACGTTTCACCAAGTTGAACCAATGGGCCAAAACGGCCAATTTTTACTGATACTTGTTTGCCGCTTACAGGATCAGTGCCTAAAATACGTTCGCCATTGGCTTTTTCTGAAACCTGAAGGGTTTTTTCTACTTGCTCATGAAAAGGTTTGTAGAAAGTGCCGATCATATTGTTCCATTTGCCTTTACCTTCGGCAATAATGTCGAATTGTTCTTCAACAGTTGCTGTAAAATTAAAATCCATAATGGAGTCGAAGTGTTTCATCAAAAAGTCGGTCACCACCATGCCAATATCGGTTGGGAATAATTTTGATTTTTCGTTGCCAAATGTTTCTATTTTAACAGCTTCGCTTAATTTATTGTTTTTTAAAACTATGGTTGTAAACTCACGTTCTTGTCCGGCACGATCTTCTTTTACAACATAACCCCTGTTTTGAATGGTGGTGATAATTGGGGCATAAGTTGATGGACGGCCAATGCCTTGTTCTTCGAGTTTTTTAACCAAACTGGCTTCAGTGTAACGCGGCGGTTTTTGTGTAAAACGTTGGTCGGCAATTATTTGATTGGCTGTGAGCTGATCGTTGGCTTTTACAGGAGGCAGAAGTGCTTCACCATTTTTTGTTTCTTCTTCATCGTCGGTCGATTCGATATAAACTTTCAGGAACCCATCGAAAACAATTACTTCGCCGGTAGCAACAAATTTTTCGCTACTATTCGAGATGGCAATGTTAATAGTTGTCTTTTCGAGTTCTGCATCGCTCATTTGCGAAGCAATTGACCTT
This sequence comes from Prolixibacteraceae bacterium, assembly GCA_035380005.1. Classification (GTDB taxonomy): domain Bacteria; phylum Bacteroidota; class Bacteroidia; order Bacteroidales; family Prolixibacteraceae; genus Roseimarinus. Next base: position 21,952 of record DAOSWJ010000016.1, read on the forward strand.
TTCCAAATCAGTTCGTAAAGCCGTTGTTCTTGTTTTGTTCCACTTACTGTTTCGTTTTCGATATAAGTTGGCCTGATGGCTTCGTGTGCTTCTTGTGCCCCTTTCGACGAGGTTTTGAATTGGCGTGTTTTTGAATAATTGCTGCCAAAGGCTTCGGTTATTTTAGCTTTTGCTGTATTGATTGCCAGTGCCGAAAGGTTAACCGAGTCGGTACGCATGTAGGTTATTTTACCTGCTTCGTAAAG